>JAAYGB010000015.1 GCA_012727955.1 Bacillota bacterium | reverse complement strand
GTATCAAGCTCTGGGAAGAGCGAAAGAAGTAAGGACCCACAGGTTAATCGGAGATAATTCCAATCACCCTGGCCAAAAAGACGCCGACGATGGTGTTAGCGGGAACATCCTTGGTCACCACCACACCTGCCGCCACCACGGCATCATCACCGATGGTTACGCCCGGGAGAACGGTGGCCCTTCCCTGATTCACGTGGGCCAAGAGTTTCTCAAAGTTCATCTAGAATCACCATCTTTCCCGCTGATCACCAGGGACAACAGCCAACAATGAAGGCCCAGATCCAGCCACCAACAAGGATATCTTCTTCTGGCAACTAACCTATACATGGAGGTTAGTCGCCATTTTTCCTATTGGTGTACAGGGGGCGATGACACTGAAGCAGTTTCCCACCCACATAGTAGCCGTAGACGGTGTAGTGGAAAATGCTAACAACGAAATCTTGCTGGTTAAGCAGCGGCATCGGGAGCTTTGGACGGTCCCCGGCGGTCAGGTGGAGGTAGGGGAAAATCTCATTGACGCTTTGATCCGGGAAATAAAGGAAGAGAGCGGAATTGATGTAGTGGTCGACCAGCTGGTTTGCGTCACTTCAAACACCGGCACCTACCCAGGCTATGGTGGGTACGGGATGGTGCCCACTAAAGTGATGTTTGGATTTACCTGCACAGCCGTGGGTGGAAGGCTGCAAACCTCTGACGAGACTTCCGAAGCCCGCTGGGTTCCCAAGGATCAAGTGCTGGAGTACATCAAGCACCCCACCCTGGTGGAGAGGTTTAAGGCCTTCCTCACCTTTGATGGCAACGTCCAATATCTCGAATACGTGACCAAACCGGAGTACGAGCTAAGGCTAGCCCGCAAAATATGAGGGTAGGGCCAGGGCGCTGATTGGCCTTTGGCCAACCAGCCGGCTGTACCCTGAGTTTAGAGTGCGCCAACCTCAACTGTCCCGGCAGTATTGACAGTATTGGCAGCCAATATCCTTCGAAACTGGAAGGCAAAGACCGTGACCGTAGTCACTACCGCCAAGAAGTCTGAGATGGGCTCAGCCAAGAACACGGCAAAGACCTTGTCGGCAAAGAAGTTCGGCAAGAGATAAATCAAGGGGATCAGCAAAATGATCTTGCGCAGCAGCGCCAAGAAGAGGGAAATCTTGGCCTGTCCCAGCGCGATAAAGGCCTGTTGACAGGCGATTTGTGCCCCCATCACAAAGGCGACAGCCATATATGTGCCCATGGCCCAAGTGGTGGTTTCCACCAACACCGGGTCGGTGCTGAATAAGTTGACAAAGATCCTCGGAGCTGCCATGACTGTGATCCAGAAGAGACAGGAAAAGGCCACCGATGAGATCAACAGCAGCCGGAAGGCCTGTCGCACCCGGGAGTTGTTCTTCGCACCGTAGTTATAACTAATAATAGGCTGTGCCCCTTGGGTTAAACCCATAATCGGCAAAGTCAAGATCTGCATCAAGCTGGCGAGAATCGTCATCGCCCCAACGGCCATATCGCCACCGTATTTCTGCAGCGACGAATTAAAGGCGATGTTAAGCAAGCTCTCGGTGGCTGACATCACGAAGGGCGAAACTCCCAGCATGAGGACGGGAATCATCACGGCTAGTCTGGGACGTAGGTAGCGCCGGCGGATTCGCAGCTTGGTCTTGGGACCGGTCAAGAACCGCAAGACCCAAAGGGCGGAAAGGCCTTGGGAGATGACGGTGGCAATTGCCGCTCCGGCAACACCCATGTCAAGGGCAAAAATAAAGATCGGATCGAGAATGATATTGGCGACAGCTCCGATCAAGACAGTATACATGCTGGTCTTAGCAAAACCCTGGGCAGTAATAAAGGAGTTGAGCCCCAGGGACAATTGGACAAATATCGTCCCGCAGACGTATATTCTCAGGTAACTCAGCGCGTAGGGGAGAGTTTGCTGGCTGGCACCAAACATCATCAGCAGTGGTTCGCTAAACACCAAGAACACTGCCGTCAAACCCAGAGAGAGTCCCAGAAGGACGGTGAAACAGTTCCCGAGGATTTCCTCGGCGTCCTGGTGGTCTCCCCTTCCCATGGCAATTGAGGCTCGGGGAGCTCCTCCCATCCCAATCAATGAGCTGAAGGCGGAAATTACCATGATCACCGGAAAGGTTAGACCTACGCCGGTTAGGGCCAAGGCTCCCGTGTTGGGAATATGGCCGATGTAGACGCGATCCACGAGATTGTACAGCATGTTGACAATCTGGGCGGTAATCGCCGGTATCGACAGGCTAAAGAGTAGCTTACCTACGCTTTCGGTGCCCAGTCTATCCGTTGTAGTTATGTTTTGACTCATAGAAAAACCTCCATCTTGCTTGTGGTACGACTAATGCTAAAAAAGGCAAACCCGGCCTCTCGACACCCCTTCGCATCCACAAGGGGATAATCAAGCGCGGGTTAGTTCAGGCATTGTGGCAAAGGCCCATAACTTCCATTATAGCATAACCGTGATCAAGTTCACGGACCACAACGGCAGCAGACGGCGGGTAACGGATCGCGGAGGCCAGCGGGGACCAGATCCTTGCATTTCTGTAGATTTTCCTGCGAAGATAGTCTCTTTCCCGGGGAAAATTGTCCCCTATGCGAATTTACATTTGGCCCCGATACTGATATAGTATTATATTGGTCCCTCTTGGATACTAGTTATAGGTACCGTTGGTCACAGACAGAGGAGGATGTATGATGGTAAGGACAGTAGGTACGACGGTGAGAGGAATTCGCGCTCCTCTTGTTCGCGAAGGAGACGACCTGGTTAATATTGTGGTGGACTGCGTCCTTCGTTCCGCAGAGGCAGAAGGATTCACTCTTAGGGATAGGGATATCGTCGGGATTACCGAATCCCTGGTAGCCCGTACCCAAGGCAACTACGCATCCATCGACGACATTACTGCGGACATCAACAGCAAGTTCACCAAAGATAAAGATATTGCTGTCCTTTTCCCTATCCTGAGCAGAAACCGGTTTGCCCAAATCTTGAAGGGGATTGCCAACACAGGAAAGAAAATCTATCTCCTCCTAAGCTACCCCTGCGACGAGGTGGGGAACTGTCTGATGGATATCGACGTCATGGACGAGGCGGGATTGAATCCCCACACCGACGTATTGACGGAAACCCGGTACCGGGAGATTTTTGGCGAAAGAGTACCTCACCCCTTCACCGGCATTGACTATGTGCAGATGTACAAAGAGCTCGGTGACAATATTGAAATCATCCTGGCCAACGATCCCAGAGTGGCCCTTAACTACAGCAAGGAAATCTTGGTCGCCAACGTTCACGATCGGGCCCGTACCAAGCGCATCCTGATCCAAGCCGGTGCTGAGAAGGTTTATACCTTGGATCAGCTTCTGACGGAGCCCCGCAGCAGCGGAGGTTACCACCCGGAGTTTGGCCTGCTAGGCTCCAATAGTGCCGGTGAGGATCGGCTTAAGCTTTTCCCTCGAGACTGCCCAGCCGTTGTCCGAGAGATTCAGCAGGTACTAAAGGCTAGGACTGGAAAGCAAATCGAGGTTATGGTCTTTGGTGATGGGGCCTTCAAAGACCCCCGGGGTCGGATTTGGGAACTGGCAGATCCCGTAGTCTCTCCGGGCTTTACCGACGGACTGATGGGTACCCCCAATGAAATCAAGCTGAAGTATATCGTGGACACGGAACTGGCGGAGCTTTCCGAGGAAGAGAGAATTAAGGCAGCTAAGGAGAAGATCCGGGCCAAGGAAAACAACTCGGTGAGTCAGGCAGCGGCCATGGGCACCACACCCCGCCAACTGACGGATCTGCTGGGAAGTCTCTGTGACCTGACCAGCGGCAGCGGAGATAAGGGCACTCCTATCGTTCTCATCCAAGGCTATTTTGACAGCTACGCTGCCGAATAGATAAATACTGACTAAAACAAACAGGCGCCGCATCGGCTGAAGATTCAGCTGGTGCGGCGCCTTTAGTTTGCCTTACGTATAGAATTCTTAGAGTTCTATAGCCTTGCCGGTGGCGGCAGAGCGATAGATAGCATCCAAGATCTCGGTAACTACCAGTGCCTGACGGCCGGTTACCATGGGCTGCTCATCCTTGAGGATACAGTCAACAAAGTGCTCGATCTCCAGGAAGTGCAGCTTCTCCTGCTGCCGCAGCTCCTTGGGAGCCCAGGTGTACATCCGGTCATGCTTGACACCGTTGACCCGCATCGGATGGGTCTCGGCACCAGCCTTGGTACCGGAGAGCACTACGTTGTGAACCTCTTCCTCAATGTTCAGTGCCCAGCTGGCTTCCAAGGTTACCGTTGCACCGTTCTTGAAGGTGATCAGACCGGTAGCAAAGTCCTCAACCTCAAACTCCTCGCCAGTCCAGGGACGGTTGCCCATTCCCAGACCGCCCTGCTTGCCGAGGTAGTCATAGCTGGAACCAAGGACGGTAACGGGCTCGTAGTTGTCCATCAACCACAGGGTCAGGTCAAGGATGTGGGTACCGATATCGATCAAAGGACCACCACCCTGCTTCTCCTTGTCCATGAAAACGCCCCAGGTGGGAACACCACGACGACGCAGGTAGGAAGCACGTGCCCAGTAGATGTCGCCAAGGTCACCGTTGTCGATCATCTTCTTCAGAAGCATAGTATCGGCACCGAACCGAGTCATATACCCAACGGTGAACTTCTGACCCTTCTTCTCAGCAGCCTCTGCCTCTTCGATGATCTCGCGACCCTCCTCCGGGGTCCGGGCCAGGGGCTTCTCACACAAAACGTGCTTTCCGGCCTTCAAAGCAGCAATGGCTGCCGGGTTGTGAACATCGTTGGGAGTACAGACGCTGATGATATCCAGTTCGTCGAGCTCCAACATCTCATTGAAGTCCTCGAACATGTACTTCATATCGTACTGTTCTTTGGCTCTCTCGGCCCGCTCCGGAATAATGTCACAGGCGGCATATAGCTCAACTTTGTCAGCCAAACGTGCATACCCGGGCATGTGGGCACCATTGGCGATGCCACCGCATCCGATAATTCCAACCTTTAGCTTCTTGGTCATTAGAACGCCTCCTGCTAGGTGGGCATAGTCCCACCTATTATGTACTGCCAATAGAAAGATTCCCCAGCAAAGGGAGCTTTCCTGCCTGTAATCTCCCTCTGGAGCAAATTCTTTCCGCCTTCCCCCAGGCCAACCACTGCCTATGGAGGAGTCAGACCGCCCATCGATAAAGTATCTGGTGAAGTGTTTCCCCAATAGCGAATAAGACGGAGGGATTTGCCTATGTTTACCGATTTGCAATACGATGCCAAGATTGCCGAGGTTACCTATGCCATGAGTCACGGCGGCGTTTTCTTAACCACATCCCACCAAGGCAGGGACAACACCATGACCATCGGCTGGGGGAGCATCGGATACTACTGGGGAAAGCCCATCTTTACCGTGGTGGTGAGAAACTCCCGTCACAGCTTCAATTTGCTGGAAAACAGCGGTGAGTTTACCGTCAGTATCCCCCTGGATGGTTCAATGCGTGAGGAGTTGAGACTCTGCGGCACCTCCTCCGGTCGGGATATCGACAAGTTTGCCGCCTACAACCTCAAGACCCAGGCCGGAACCCAGGTAAAGGTCCCCATCATCACCCAATGTGATCTCCACTATGAGTGTCGGGTAGTATACAAATCTGCGATGGATCCCAGCCAATTGGCAGTAGACCTTGACCAGCGCTGGTATCCCCAAAGGGATTACCACACCTTCTACCACGGTGAGATCCTGGCCTGCTATGGTCGATAATACCCCGGGGAAATAATCAGCCCCTTGCCATTTAAGGAACTGGCAAGGGGCTAAGCTTTTCCAGGCCCTTTACTCCAGAGCCCGCTTGGGCAAGGTTAGTACTGCCTTGAGTACAATCACGGTAAAGGGACCGATGACCACACCCATTACTCCCAAGACTCTAGCACCAACAAACATCGCAAAGAGGGTCAGCAAAGGATGCACCCCGATGCGGTCCCCCACTAACTTCGGCTCTAGCACCTGACGAATCACCAAAGCCGTTCCATAGCCCAGGGCTAGGATCAGCGCCGTACTGAAATCCCTGTTCAGTAGGGACCAGGCTATCCAGGGGTAGTAAATCAGCCCGGGCCCGATCAAGGGAATCACATCAACGATAAACATCAAGGCAACAAGAAACCAAAAATAGGAAGCCTTGAGGATGAGAAAAACCACCGCGGACACTAGGGTATTGATACTGACGATGGTCAATTGGGCTCGCAGGTAGCCCATAGCACCCCGGACAATTCCCTGCCAAATCTCCAGGGTGCGCCCAATGTATCGTTGGGGCAACAGCTGAAGCAGAGCAGAGCTGATGGTCTCCCGATCCCTGATGAAAAAGAAGGTAGCCAGAAAGGTCACGGCAACATAGAGCAAGATCGTCGGGACGTTTTTCGCCAAATCGATGACCCGGCCCAAAAGGGACCGGGCAAAATCAGTGATGGCTCGGCTGACTTCATTGACTTCTTCACGGATAATCTGGGCGAAGTTGGCAGGAATGTACTCCTGGAGTGCCTCATAGGATTGAAGCCAACTTTCAAAGCGATTGACATTGAAAAAGGAAGAACCCTGGAAACTGGTGACAAAGTCCTGCAACTCGGCAAACCCTCGGACTAGAAAGCTAGCCCCAATAACCAGAACGAGGGCAAAGAGGAGGAGAAGAACCACCAAGGTGATCAAACCCCGGGGCAGTTTCAACCGCAGTACGAGAAAATCTACCACGGGCATAATCACCACCGCCAGTACTACCGCCACGACAAAGGGCGCCGTATAGGGAAAGATCCACCTACCCAGCAGTATGCCCCCGATTATCAGGAGAACAGTATATACAATGGGTTTAGGAATAGATTGCAGGGTCTTAACAAACCAAGCTCTGGTCGTTCCCTTCCCGTTGAGATTATCCTGACTGGCCATTGGGCACCCCTCCTTCGACGCTAGTACCATCAACTTATTATACCCTACTAACTGCGGTAACTAATCTCATTCTTGGTGATTAACGGATTCCCTGCCGGTCACCCACCACGAGAAAAATGTCTGATACTTTCCCCAACAACCCTAAGCACCAGAGCGAGTAGAAATTCCACCGATGATGAACGTGACGAGGCCGTCTAGCATACCAGACGGCCTCTGCCAATTAGTCTATTTTGGTTTGTTAGAGGACGACTTCTCTGCCCTCTTCCGAGGACTGGGTGATGGCCTCCAGCATCTGAACAACCTTCGCCCCCTGCTCAATGGAACTGATGGGCGTTGTCCGCTTCTGCACCGATTGGATAAAGTGATCAATCTCCGTTTCGAAGGGGCGATTGCGTTGGACGGAAATCTCCGACTCCAACAGGATTCCATTATTCTCGGTGTACAGGGCCAAGGGAGCTAAGGAAACGCCGCCCCGGTCACCAAAGAGCTGCACCGTGAGCTCATCGTCCTGGGGACCGTTGAGGGCCCAACTGACTTCTAGACTGAGGACCACACCGTTGGTGAAGCGAATTAGTGCGGCGGCGAAGTCCTCAACATCGAAGATCTCTAGATCTTGGTTATAGGGTACCCGGGAGCGCCAGCGGCTCTGCATCTTAGTCTGATAGTTCCCGATTCCCTTGATCAATTGACCGGTAACGCTCTTGGCCTCCGGTTGTCCCGCCAGCCACCAGGCAAGATCCAGGGCATGAACGCCAATATCCATCAAAGGACCACCGCCGGACTTGGCCTTATCGGTAAACCAACCGGTGGGAGTTCCCCTTTGCCGCAGGATCTTGGCCTTAACATAGTACAGATTGCCCAACGCGCCGCCATCGATGAGATCCTTAAGGGCCCGGGACTCGTTGCGGTACCGATGGGTCATTCCCACCATCCCAACCCGATGGTTAGCCTTCACAGCCTTGTCCAGTTCCAGAGTCTCGGCATAGGAAATGCCCAGGGGCTTCTCCACTAGGATATCCACGCCCTTGGATACCGCCAGCTGCGCCAAGGGAACGTGACTGTGGTTCCAGGTACAAATGCTCACGGCATCCAGCTGCTCAGCGGCAAACATCGCCTCCGCGGAATCGTACAGCCGCTCAACGCCGTATTTTGCACCCATCTCCTTGAGCCGGTCGCTATCTTGATCGGCAAAGGCCACCAGTTCTACTTCCGGATGTTTGGCATAGTTGGGCAGATGCCCGCCGTCGGCAATACCGCCAACCCCAATCACACCAACTCTTACCTTCTTCATCGCTGACCCCTCACTTCTCCACTGGGATATTATGCTGCAAACCCGCAGATCTACTTGCCTTCTTGCTTCGCTAAAGGCAATATTTTCCCTGCCCCGATTGCCAACGCCCCTAGGGGTAATACGGAGCTAGGTGCCGACCTGAGGCAGGATCCCACAGGACTGCGCAGAACCAGGTCAGAGAGAGAGTTTGGGGAGGGTAAAGGATGAAAATTTGCGTTAGTATGTGGAGTCTCCACAGGGAGTTCTTCCAAGGCCGGATGGATGTAGTTGATTTCATCAAGTGGACTGGAACCACTGCCGCAGAAGGGGTGGAGTTGTTAGACGTCTTTTGGAAGGATCAAGCCAGGGAAATCCCTGCCGTCAAGGCAGCCTTAGCTGAGGCCAACTTGACCGTGGGGTGCTATGCCGTCAGCAATAACTTCGTGACCGATGCTGCAGCCCGAGCTGAGCAAGTGGAGATTATTCGCCGGGGTGTGGATATGGCCGTGGAGTTCGGAGCCCCGGTGGTGCGGGTCTTTGCCGGAGATCTGGCAGAGGATATCAGCTTTGATGATGCCCGGCAATGGATCATCGACGGTCTCCGGGAGGCCGCTGCCTATGCCGCCGAGCACAGGATCACCTTATCCCTGGAAAACCACGGTAAACTGGCGGGTCGAAGTGACCAGATTATCGGTATCCTCAAGGACGTTGGTTCCGACTACCTCAAGGCCACCGTCGACCTTGGCAATTTCCTCCTAGTGGATGAGGATCCCGCCGCGGCAGTGACCAATTTGGCCCCCTACGCGGCCCATGTTCACTTTAAGGACTTTCGCCCCTATCGGGAAGGGGATAGCCAGTCCTATCAGGCTTTGTCCGGTCAGCGATTCGTCGGTACCATTGCCGGTGAGGGCGGGGTCGACCTCAAACACGCCTTGACCGAGCTAAAGGCCGCCTCCTACCAAGGCTGGCTCTCGGTGGAGTTTGAAGGCTTGGAGGATGAAAAGCTGGGAACAATTCAAAGCGTAAACAATCTGGTAGACACCCTGGAGGTCCTCTAGACCTGGGATGTCTATACATCAATCCACTAACAAAAAGGGCGCCTCGCAACGGGCGCCCTTTCTCATTGTTCCGTTAGCTCTACTACTCCACAAACAGATCTACGAAGCGCTGATCGATAACGGAGAACAGGCCCAGATCGGTGATCTTAGCCTTGGGAATTACCGGTAGGGTTAGACTGGCTATCCGCAGTACGGGATTTTCCCCGGGCAATCCCATCTCCTTTAAGGCGACCTTCAGGGCCCGAACCTGCTCTGACAGCTCCCGGCCGCTGAGGGTGGACATCAACCCTGCCACCGGCAGCGGCAGTAACGCCTTCACTTTTCCGTCCTGGACACAGACAATCCCACCGCCACATTCCCGCAGGGTATTGGCGGCCAAGGCACCGTCCTCGGGATTGGAGGCCACCACCGTCAGGTTATGGCTGTCATGGGAGACGGTACTGGCGATGGCGCCGGACTTTAGCCCGAAGTTTTGGATCAGCCCAAGACTGCGGTTCCCGGCTCCATGACGATTGAATACAGCAACGTAATTGATGTCCGGCAGCGAACTGATATCCAACTGGCCGTCAACTACGGGAACCTCCTCGATGGCGAAGTCCGAGAACAGGGTTTCCTCCGTCCGATAGGTGATCACCCGGGTCGAAATCTGACCGGACTCGATGGGGGCAGAGATCTTCAGATCCTCACTGCTCAGCTCATCAACCTCCACGGTATTGCGGGACTCGATGGCAAATTGCCGCCGAGGAATTTCCACCACCATCTCTCTGTCCTTAGCCACCAGCCTACCGGCAACGAAAACTTGAGATGGCTCCATCTTCTCCAACTCCGGTACCAGAACCAGGTCCGCCACATAACCCGGTGCCACCGCTCCCATTCGCCGCAGGCCAATGGATTGCGCGGTGTTGTAAGTAGCGCAGCGAATTGCATAGACCGGCGGTAAGCCTTCTTCGATAGCTCGCCGCACCACGTCGTTCATGTGACCGATGTGGAGAAGATCATCGGCTTCCCGATCGTCGGTGCAGAAGTCAAGGTTAGGTGGGAAGGCAAAATCCTTCACCGCAGGGATGATGGCCGCTAAGTTGCGGGTAATGGAGCTTTCCCGGGCATCGACGTGCATTCCCATCCGCAGTTTCTCTCTGGCTTCGGCTCCCAGGTTAACCTCATGATCGCTGGTAGGACCGGCACAGAGGTAGGCCGACAGTTCCCGGCCCGTTAGCGTCGGGGCGTGGCCTTGAATGTAGAGATTGCGCCGCAGGGTTTCCTCCAAAATGGTGGACATGCGATCACTGCTGTGAATTACTCCGGGAAAGTCCATCACTTCTGCCAAGCCAATGGTTCGCTCCCACTCCAGCATTTCCGCTACATCTTCGGCCAGAAACTCCGCTCCAGCCTCCTCAAATCCCGGCACCGCGGGTACACTGGAGGGAACTAGGATGTACTGGTTCATCGGCAGGCCTTCACTGGCCTCAATCATGTACCGCACGCCCTCTTTGCCCAGGACATTGCCGATCTCATGGGGATCGGTAATTACCGTGGTCGTCCCATGGGGAATCACCAATTCGGCGAAATTGGCGGGCGTCAGCATGCTGCTTTCAATATGAACATGGGCATCGATTAGCCCAGGAATCAGGTAGTGCCCCTGACCGTCAATGACTTCCTTTGCTTCCCAGGTAGAGGTATCGATCCTGGCTTCTGCAGCGTCGGGGTCTGCCTCCACATGGGCAATGTACCCGTTATATACCCCAATCGCAGCGGGATAGATTTCCCCGGTGAAGACGTTGACCAGTTGAACGTTGGTAATCACCAGATCAAAGGGCCTTTTCCCCATGGCCGCTTCGATCAACTCTTTTCGCTCCTGCAACGAAAGCTTCTGCACCTGTTAGTCTCCTTTCCACGGGTTCTTCTAGCTTACAGAGTCGCCAAGTAGTACAACAAGGGCAGGCACAGGATGTACATTCCCAAGGGAACTTCGTGCCTTCTGCCAGAGGCCACCTTAATGACCACGTAGGTAAGTACCCCCAAGCTAATGCCATTGGCCAGGTTAAAGGTAAAGGCGGTAAACAAGATGGTGACAAAGGCCGGCAGGGCTTCGGTGAAATCGCCAAAGTCCACTTCCTTAATCGCCGGGAGCATTAACAGCCCAATTAGGACCAGAGCCGGTGCCGTTGCCTCCGAAGGGATAATCGTTGCAATCGGTGTCAAAAAGAGCATCAGGAAGAAAATAACTGCCGTGGTCACGGCCGTTAGTCCCGTCCGTCCACCGGCTTCTACGCCCGCGGCAGACTCCACATAGGTGGTGACTGTAGAGGTGCCCAACAAGGCGCCCACCACAGTACCCAGTGCGTCTACCAGGAAGGGTTTCTCAATTCCTGGCAGGTCCCCGTTTTCATCGAGTAAGCCGGCCTTGCCGCCGACCCCTAGTACCGTCCCCAGAGTTGAGAAAAAGTCCCCGGTGAAAAAGATGAACATCGCTGGCACAAAGGACAGCTTCAAAGTTCCTAAAATATCGAGTTTGAAGGCTATCGGTGCGATGGAAGGTGGTAGCGAAATAATCTTAGTGGGTAACTGAGTTACTCCCATGGGAATTCCAATGGCGCTGGTCAGCAAAATCCCCCAAAGCAATGCTCCCTTAACCCCTCGACTCATCATTACCGCAATAATGACAAAACCAATCATCGCCAGGATAGCTCCCGGAGTCGTCAGATCGCCGATAGCCAAAGAACCTTGGGCAACCATCCATCCAGCGTTCTTCATGCCCAGTTGGGCGATAAACAGCCCCAAGGCAGCTCCGATGGACACTTTGATGCATTTTGGTATTGTCTTTACAATCATCTCCCGGAAACCTAAAACAGTGAGGGCAACAAAGGTCATGCCGGAGATAAATACCATCCCAAGGGCTTGCTGCCAAGTGGCAATCCCCCCGGCAACCAAGGTAGAGGCAAAAAACACGTTACTTCCCATCGCCGGGGCCAGGGCGAAGGGACGATTGGCGTAAAGTCCCATCATGAGGGTAAACAAACCAGAGGTGATCGCGGTGACCACTGCCATCTCCGCCACCGGCATCCCAGCAGCAGCCATGATACTTGGGTGGACAATCATCACATAGGCCATGGTCATGAAGGTGGTGATGCCGGCAGAAATTTCTGTCCGAACATCGGTGTCATACTCGCTGAGATGGAAGAGCCGTTCCAACCAGCCTTGCCGTTGCGTCAACGCTTTCCGTGCAGCAATACTCATCAGTAACTTCCTCCTTCTTGGGGTTCTTAGGGTGTAACAATTCCCTGCAGCACAGGTGGCGGTTCCTTCTCCCGGCCACCGGTCAACTGATACCCCCAGAGCGCCCTATCGAGGAGGCTAAAAAACTAAAAAAGCCTAGACCGATAGGTTGCTCTTACAAAAAAAAGACAAAGAGGAACCTACCCGCCTAGGCTTTTATCCTACCGGTGTAATCTTGTGTGGCAGAACAACATATGGAAAACCACACAAAACCTGCACCACTTGGACCAGACCTGTGTCTTTCCACAAATACAAATAGATGGCCCCTGACACAGCGGAACCCTAGGTGCACTTCCTCGTAGTCCGTTAGTTTACGGCTAACAGGTAGAAACTTGTGGACCATATTACCACAATTATACGAGGCATATTCAGTTGACATCTTAATCATACTTGAGACTCATATAGCTGTCAAGGATCCCAGCCATCTCATTTTTATCCACAAATCTTCACAGTTCCTGTGGATAACCCTGTGGACAATTCAGCGAATTGTCCACAGGCCACTACATCTGCAGCGCCATTAACTGCTGATAGAGCCAATCGGACTGGGCATACAGCTCCTGCAAAGCCCTTTCCATCGCGGAAAACTGCCGCCAATATCTTTCCTCGGTGCGGGTTAACCGCTCTTCCAGCGTCTCGATCCTTTCATCGTAACGCCGAATCTGTTCACCCAAAAAACTTTGATCATACAAACTGGCACTACTGCCCGCTCGCTCAGCAATCCGATCGATACTAGCCCCTAGCCCTTCATGCAGTCTACGGGCCAGGCCCAATTCAGAGGTTTCACCGGACTCACTCTTCTGACCAAACAGGGCCATCACCGATTCTGGGTCCTTGGCTAGAGCCTCTCTCAATTTCGTTTCATTGACATGTAGATTGCCCCGCTCATGCCAAAGCCCGGTAGTGATCCCGATGGTATGAAGGGAATTATACTCCCCCTCTATTCCCGCCACCGCGGAGCCTAAGGCCAGACGCATCTCCGAGAGAATGCCGCTGAGCATGGTGTCGTTACGCAGCATTCCACTCTTGGCCTTTTCTTCCCACAGCTCAATCTCCCGCTCAGACATGGCTTCCTTCTGCTTGTCCGTCAAGGGAGGGAAATCCCGATAATAGGGTTCCATCAATTTGCCGTTAATCTCCGCGATGGTTTCGTTATATAGATCAACGAAGTCGGTAATTCGCTTTACCACCCCATCGATATCGTGACTTACGGTGATGGTTACCGGCGCTTCTGTTTCCTCCTTCAGGGTCACCGTCACCCCACCTAATTCAAAGGTGTTGCTGCTGCGGGATGTGACGAGGCCGTTGATCACCAATTCCGCATCCTTGCCGCTGTTTTTCGCGGCATCAACAGAGGCGTACTCACCATTATCAGTCTTGAGAAAGACTTCTTTGACAAAATCTATTTCCTCAAAATTCTCGTCGTCCCCAGGAATGGTCTCGCCCTGCCAAAAGACTATCTTAGCCTTCGCACCAAGGTCTTGGGTGCTGAAGACCACTTGCCCGGTACCCTCTTGGTCATGGAAGACATTGATCCCAGCCCCTTGGATCTTCGTTAGGACATCACTGAGCTTAGTATCTTCGGTGATGGTAATTTCGATGAAATCCTCTCCGTTGGCACTTACCTTGAAGGTGTATTCCTCGCTGCTTTCATCGGCAAAATACGCCTCCTTGAAAGCAGCGAAGTTTTTCTCAACGTCAATTTTGCCGTCGCCTTTGTAATCGGCAGCCCATACCGCCCCTTGAGCCAATTGATTGACTTGGATCCGATACTCTCCTGGTGCAGCCGCTCCCTTGGCGGAGACTGAGATGGCATTCCCATTGGATGACACCGCTTTATGGGTCAGGTATGTCGATTGCAGCTGCATGTTAAAGGCAGCATCCCGCAAAGTTCTCAGTTTCAGATTAATGGAGCGGTACTCGTCCCGTTTCCACTCCGTCCTGGTCTTGTCTTGATACACGGAGTCAAGCCGAATTCGCTCGACCTCCATCAAATCGTTGACAATCTGGTCGATATCCATGCCCGATGCCAGGCCTACGATTCTCATTGACATTGGCTTCACTCCCCTCTCCCCACTAACCCTCACTACACCTATCGACACAATTACCCCAAGTCTTAAGGAGCAGGTGAACCTCGGCGCTGAAAGTCCTGGCCAGGGGTTTACTTTCCAGCCCAATAGCCCTGTTTCCGCCCCTTTCCCTCCTGGCATTAAAGAGGGATAGCAGCTTGAGAAACCGAAAAATAGTTAGGATGTACAGGTGGAGAATCACAGGAAATGAGGTAAGTAACATGATGGACAACATGAAAAGAATCGTCCTAGCAGCTGTAGTCACTTTGATCTATGCTCTGACGATAAATCTCAATGCATTCCTCCTTCCGGTCTATGGCACCGAGATATTGGGGCTGTCGGACTCTCAGATTGGACTGCTGGTAGGTGCACCGGGGGTCTTAGCCCTGGTCTTTCTGCTGCCGGCAGCGGCCCTCTCCAACTATTTCGGCCGCAAACCAATGCTCATCCTAACTGCCATCTCCAATCTCATTGCCGCGACCTTTTTCCTCACGGCCAAGTCCTTCGCCGGACTGGCGGCAGCCCAACTGGTTATGGGTATCGCCAATGCCACCATGTGGCCGGCCCTGGCCGCCCACTATTCTTCCCTTGTCGGTCCCGAACGGCAGGCAGAAATCCAGGCCACCAACTGTGTGGCCCAGGGCCTTGGACTGGTCATCGGACCGATCATCAGCGGGTTTGTTATTAAGGCAGCGGGGTATCCCGCCGCGATTGGAACCTGGATGGGAGCCGCCGGAATCCAGTTGCTGCTGACGGCCATGGTCAGGGATGTACCGGGAACCCGGGAAGGGATGCTCCTGCAAACAGCCTTCGTTGAGCCCCTGCGGAAGCTAAAGCCTATCCTGGGGCAGCGGCCTTTAATCGTCGCCGGGGCAGCCCAGTTAACCTCGGCCGCAATTATCTCCGCCATCGGCGGAGCCTTTTTCATTCGCTTTGCCCAAGAGGCAGGCTTTGCCGCCGCTTTAGTCAGTGTCATGATCTCAACCCGAGAAGTTAGTTCCACTGCCTCGCGCATGGTCTACGCTTACTTGGCGCGGATAATTCCCAATTCCGTATTGCTCAGTCTCTCGCCCTTGATCGCCGGTGGTGCCTTGCTCCTTGGGTTTCTTTGGCCCCATCCGGTGGTGCTCTTTGCCGTTGTCATCTTGGTGGGGCTGGCCTTAGGCGTAGTGGCTCCCGCCAGCAACACCTTAGCCATTGAGATGGCAGCACCGGAGGATATGACGGAAACCATCGCCGCCGTTACAATCATGTTCCAAGTTGGGACCATCCTCTTTCCCCCCTTCATCGGGTCGGTGGTGGATCACACCTCCCTGGCAACGGGCGTACGCTTTGGAGCGGGGCTTATCCTTGCCGCCGGCCTGTTCTTACTGGCCTGGTCCCTGAAGGACGCCCAGTCCCTGTCCACCGCTTCCCATCGGGAAGCTAAAGTGAGCTAAGCGCAAGAAAAACCCACGAGAAAGGAAGTATTGGTTTGAGGCTACAACTAGAGGATTTCACCAAGTACACCTTCCTGTCTAACCCCACCTCCAGTCCCACGGGCCAGGAGGTGGCCTTCGTTGTTCATACCCCGGATTTGGAGGAGAATACCTATCGATCCCACCTGTGGATCTATCGGCGGGACACCGATGAGTACTTCCAGCTCACCACTGCCGGTAATGAGTCGGCATACATCTGGCTGGATTGCGGTGATCTCCTATTTTCCGATGTCCGCAATCCCAAGGATCGGGAAAGGCTCGACGCCGGGGAAGAGTTTACGGTGTTTTACCGGATCAGTTTGCGGGGCGGCGAGGCCCAGGAGGCCTTTCGTATCCCCCATAGGGTGAAGGAGATTAAAGAGGTCAGTCCCACGGAGTTTCTCTTCACTGCCGGCTATAACCCCAGGGTACGCAGTCTAGTTGGACTCAGCAAGCAGGAACAGGATGAGGAGCTGAAGCGACGGAAAGAGGAAAAGGACTATGAGGTCTTAGAGGAGATTCCCTTCTGGAGCAACGGGCAAGGATTTATCAGCGGCAACCGAACCCGATTGTACCGCTTCTCTACTGGTACCGGCGCGGTAAAGGCTCTGACAGATTCCCAGCTAGACATCGGACACTGGGAGTTAGATGCCGATAGGAAGCAAGTGGTAATCATCGGAACTCGCTACACTGGGAAGAGGCCTGTCACCAATGGCTTGTACTTAATGTCCTTGGAGAAGGATAGCCTTAGACCCCTGGGCCCGGAGGATCACTTCCGCTATAGGTATGCCGGGTTCCTCAATGCTGAAACCATCATCTGTGTCGGCAGTGACATGGCCCATTATGGCCTCAATGAGAATGCTAAGTTCTATCGCATTGAGCTGGGTACCGGGCAGCATACCTGTCTGACGCCGGACTTTACCGCCAGTACTGCCAACTCCGTAGGCTCCGATTGCCGGTATGGCAGTTCTCCCAGTATGAAGATTCGAGATGGGTATCTGTATTTTATCACTACTGAAGAGGACAGTTCCTTTGTCAATCGCATCGATGGCAGCGGCCAGATTCAGCAAATTACGACCCAACCGGGCTCTGTAGATGGCTACGATCTAGCCGGCGATAGCTTGGTTTTCCTTGGGATGCGGGGCCTGAAGCTTCAGGAATTGTATCGCTTGGATGGAGATCAGGAGAAGCAAATCACCACTTTCAATGAATGGGTACAGCAAAAGGCTCTGTCTCATCCTGAACGGATTACCGTCACCACTGCACCGGGAGTGGAGATTACCGGTTGGGTGATGCGTCCCGTTGACTTTGACCCAGAGCAGCAATACCCCGGGATTTTGAACATCCACGGTGGTCCCAAGACGGTATACGGTGAAGTCTTTTTCCATGAAATGCAGTATTGGGCCAATGCCGGATACTTTGTCTTCTTCTGCAATCCCCGGGGCAGTGACGGGCGAGGAAACGACTTCGCCGATATTCGGGGCAAGTATGGCACCATCGATTACGAAGACCTGATGGCCTTCACCGATGCAGTGTTGGAGAAGTATCCCAACATCGACAAAAATCGGGTTGGGGTCACCGGCGGTTCCTATGGCGGCTTTATGACCAACTGGATCATCGGTCAGACAGATCGCTTCGCGGCAGCCGCTTCCCAGCGGAGTATCTCCAACTGGATCTCCAAGTTCTGTACCACCGACATCGGCTACTACTTCAACCAAGACCAGATCGCTGCCAACCCCTGGGATAATCCCGATAAGCTGTGGTGGCACTCGCCGCTGAAGTATGCCCATCGGGTGAAGACACCGACACTCTTCATTCATTCCGAGGAGGACTACCGGTGTTGGGTGGTTGAGGGACTCCAGATGTTCACCGCCTTGAAGTACCATGGCGTCGAGGCCCGGCTGTGCATGTTCCGAGGGGAGAATCACGAGCTGAGCCGCAGCGGCAAACCGAAACACCGTATCCGTCGACTGCAGGAAATCACCAACTGGTTTGACAAATACCTGAAGTAAGATAAGAGGAAGAAAAACAATAGGCGGTCAGCTGTCTGCGATTTGCTTCGCAGCAGTTGACCGCCCTTCATTTTCCCAGCCTTTTGTAGCCTGCTCTTTCATAAAGCCTGCAATGTTACTATATTACTCCACTTCTGCCCTAATCCTACCCCACCGACCTACTCATGACTAAGAGCCACCACTGGATCCAATTTGGCTGCCTTCACTGCGGGGTAAATCCCAAAGAACAACCCGATCATCGTGGAAAAGCCGATGGCCACTGCCGCGGCAGTTAAGGATACGGAGAAGGGCCAATTCACCGCTTGGCTGGCCAGGTAGCCACCGCCCCAACCTAGGGCCAAGCCCAACAATCCTCCCGATACGCTCAAGGTCATGGATTCCATCAGAAACTGCAGGAGTATATGCCGCCGCTTAGCTCCAATGGCCTTGCGGGTGCCAATCTCCCGGGTGCGCTCACTGACGGTGACCAGCATGATGTTCATGATCCCAATTCCGCCCACCACCAGGGCAATTCCGGCGATGGCTCCCAGAAGCAAGGTCATGGTCTGGGTGGCTTGGGAGACCGTCTCCAAAATGGTTTCCTGACTCATCACCCGAAATTGGTTGGAATCACCCAAACGGTTGAGCAGGAAGAACTCCAACTCATCGACCAAGGGCCTAGCATGGGCCTGACTCATAGCCTGAATGGAGAACCCGCTGACAAACTTAGTAGACATGGCCCGATTCAACAGGGTGGTAATGGGGACGTAGATCCGGTTATCAAAGTTGGAGAACAGCACCTGTCCCTTGGACTCCATCACGCCCACCACCAAGAAGGTAAACCGATGGCCGCTGACGGTCAGGGAGATTTCCTGGCCAATGGGGTTAGCAGCACCAAAGAGATCCTCCGCGACTTCAGAACCGAGAACCGCTACCTTGGCATTGTCCTCCAGGTCCAGATGGTGGATGTACCGACCTAATCCAGGATGGTGATCCACTACCTCTTCATAGGCTGGGGTGACTCCAATTATCTGGGTGCGAGTATTGGTGTTGCCGTATACCGCTAGGCCCATGGTCTCCACCGTCGGCGCCACGTTCTTGGCCCCCGTTAAGGAGTCCTGCATCTGCTGGGCCATACCCAAGGTAAAGACATCGGTGACATCGCGGCTGACCCGACCACCCCGACCCACGGCCCGGCCGGGATGCACCGTCACCAAATTAGAGCCCAGTCCGCCAATTTGCTCGGTGATCTGCACCTGGGCGCCGGTACCGATGGCTACCATCATGATCACCGCAGCTACGCCGATGACAATCCCCAGGACGGAAAGAAAGGTCCGCAGCATATTGGCCGC
>JAAYGB010000014.1 GCA_012727955.1 Bacillota bacterium | reverse complement strand
ATCTGACCTCTCATTTTTTCAGAGATAGCCAAGCCTGCTGCATCGTCGCCAGCACGGTTAATTCTCATACCGCTGGAGAGTCTTTCCATGCTCTTTGAGCTGTTAGCTTGGTTTACACCCAACTGCCAGTGGGCGTTGAGGGCCATGATGTTGTTGTTAATCCTCATCGTATCTTCCTCCTTGTTATGTTGCTGTCCATCCTTGGACTGCTTATTACTTACCTCGGCAGTGGGAGAAATGAACTTTAGCGAAAAAAAGTCCACTTGCCGAAGTTTGTGACTCGGCAGGTGGACTATGTAGGTATTTTGGTTATGCTTCTTATTCGTCCAGTTTGTGTCCCGGCAATCCTAAGGGTAGTGCCTTCGGTCTTTCGCAGGTACTGGTCATGACGTAGTGTTGGCCTTGGGTGGCGGCATCGTGGAATCCGTGCATCATCTCCAGTACATGGTACATCATCTCGCCGTTGGCGCGATGTGGTCTACCAGACTGAATGGCATAGGCCATATCGGCTACCCCAATTCCCCTGGAGTTAGTGCTGTATCCGTGGGTTAAGGGTATTTCCGTCCATTCTTCCGCTCCCATCCGGCGTACTCTTACTGGCCCACCGAAGGTGTTGGGATCTGGAACGATTAATGTGCCTTCCGTTCCGTAAACCTCGATGCGAGGCAAAGTAGTAGACCACACATCAAAGCTGGTCAGGATGGTTCCTACCGCACCACTGGCAAACTCCATGATTCCCGCCACATGGGTGGGCACATCGACGGTGATCTTGGTTCCAAACTTAGACTGACTGGTTATCGTCCGCTCCGGGAAGGTGATTTGGGTCGCCCCTGTGACCCGGGTTACTGGACCCATTAGCGACACCAGAGCCGTTAGGTAGTAGGGCCCCATATCAAACATTGGGCCACCGCCAACCTTGTAGTAAAACTCTGGATCGGGATGCCAGCTTTCATGGCCATGGCAAAGCATAAAGGCCGTGGCCCCAATAGGCTTGCCGATCCAACCGTCGTCGATGAGCTTTCGGCAAGTTTGCAGGCCCCCACCTAGGAAGGTATCGGGAGCTCCGCCTACCCGCAGACCCTTGGCCTTCGCAGCTTCTAACACCTTGAGGCCATCTTCTCTGGTCACCGCCAGGGGCTTTTCCACATAGACATGTTTGCCCGCTTCAATGGCCGCTAAGCTTACCTCAGCATGGGCCTGAGGGATAGTCAGATTCACTACGATCCCAATTTCTGGATCCGCCAGCAATTCTTCGGTGGTACAGGCCTTGGGGATACCGTACTTCTCCGCCGCTGCTTGGGCTCGCTCCGGGATTAAATCAGCACAGGCCACAATGTCCAGGATCTCAAAGGTCTGTCCTGCTTGAAAGTAGATTCCACTAATATTCCCGCAGCCAATCACACCGACTTTCACTTTGCGCATGCCCTTCCCTCCCTTTCTGCTTCTCTGTTCTGTCTACTTGGCCGCCCACAAAACGCCCCGGCGCATCGTTTCCAGGGCCTCGGGAATGTCAAAGATATCGGCGTGATGGCCCAGAGAACTGTAGAAGACTCTCCCCTTACCCCAGCGCTTGGTGTACATCACCGGGACCTCCACGGGACCATTGGCAGTATGGGGACCACTAGTTCCGGGAGCCGGGAAGATGGTAGTAGCCAATACTTCCACCGCCGGATCCACATGGATATAATACTGTTCACTGGCTACCTTGAAATCAGGGATTCCCTCGACGATGGGACTGGAACCCCGCTTAATGTACACCATGTACTCCACCCCATCGTTGCCGGGGTGGGCCACCCACTGGGAACCGGTCATGAACTGCCAGTCAGTGCTTTCCCGGAAGGCGTCACACATTCCCCCGTGGCATCCCGCCAATCCTACACCGCTTTCCACCGCGGCCAGTACCGGCTGCAGCTGTTCCTGGGTAATCTTACCCATGGTCCATACGGGAACGATTAAATTCAGGCTCTTCAATTTGTCTTCATCTAAGAAGGCATCCAGGGTATCAGAAACCTCTACCTCAAACCCTTCTTCCTCTAGGGTCTTTCGAAAGATCTCCGAGACCTCCTTGGGTTCATGGCCTTCCCAACCGCCCCACACGATTAACGCCTTTTTCGCCACTTTGTAGTCTCCTCTCCCAATCCGTAAGAGATAGCTTACTTAACCTGCACCCAAGTTCTCTCTACTACCGACTTCTCCACCGCCTCAATCACTCGCTGGCACTCAACACCATCGACGAAGTTAGGCTCCGGCATCCGATCCTCAACAATACACTCGAAGAAGTCCTTCATCTCGTGGATAAAGGTGTGCTCATAGCCAATAATGTGTCCCGCCGGCCACCAGGCCTCCATGTAAGGATGGCTGGGATGTGTAGCCTGGATCACTCGAAAGCCTCGGTAACCATCTTCATCCTCGCGGTTGTAATACTCCAGTTCATTCATCCGCTCGAAGTTGAAGCGAATAGCTCCCTTACTGCCGTTAATCTCAAACCAGTTGGTGTTATCGTGTCCCGTGGCAAACCGGGTCGCTTCAAAGGTTCCCATCGCACCATTGGCAAACCGGGCTAGGAAGGCGGTACCATCATCGACGGTGACCTCTCCCATCTCCGCGTTCTCGCCGCCACCGGTGGCGCTGAGACCCTCCATGGAAGTTGGCAGGGGACGCTCCTTAATGAAGGTCTCACTCATCCCCACTACCTCGGCAATCTCGCCCACCAGCCACCGAGCAATATCAATGGTATGGGCACCCAGATCCCCTAAGGATCCTGAACCGGCAATATCCCGGCGCAGACGCCACACTAATGGAAAGTTGGGATCAACGACAAAGTCCTGGAGATACTGACCACGGAAGTGATAGATCTTTCCTAACCGACCTTCCTCAACCATTCGCTTTGCCAAGGATAGCGCCGGAGCGCGGCGGTAGTTAAAACCGATCATGTGCTTCACGCCGGCCTTGGTCACTGCCTCCAGCATTTCTTTAGCATCGGCCAAGGTTAAGGCTAAGGGCTTTTCGCAGAAGATGTGCTTTCCGGCTTCCGCGGCAGCAAGGACAATCTCCTTGTGGACGTTGCTGGGAGCGGTGACATCGATGACATCAATGTCATCCCGCTGAACTAGCTTTCTCCAATCCGTTTCATAGCTGGCCCAGCCGAACTTTTGGGCAGAACGTTTCACCCAATCTTCGTCCCGGCCGCAAATGGCTTGCATCACCGGTTCCACCGGCAGATCGAAGAACATCCCCACGTCCTTATAGGCGTGGCTGTGGGCTTTACCCATAAACTTGTACCCAACGAGACCGATCCTCAGCTGTTGCATAGGTCCATCTCCCTTCCACCGTCAGAATTTTCCCGACATTAATAAACTACCGAAGGGCTTGGCTTTTTCCTTTCTACTCGTCCACCTATCCCGCCACCCCAGTGGGACGATGCACTCTTTGCTCCAAGGCTCGCACCCATAGCGCGGCGATCAACAGCCACAGGGCAGTGACAGCCCCAAGCCCCAGACCGAAGCGAAATCCCCTAGTCTCAGCTAAGACACCAATCAGCCAGGGAAGAGCGGTAGCTCCCGTGGACATCGCCACCGACATCACCCCGATGGTTGTCCCTGCCCCATCGGGAAAGAGGGTGTTGACATAGGCCAACCCCGTGGGATACAGCCCCGAAAGTGAAAAGCCCGCCAAAGTCACTCCCAGGGCGATAAGTAGTGGAGAGGTAGCCAACACTGCCAAGGGATAGAAGATTACACTGCCCAAGGCACAGAGCAGCAGGACCTTGGAGTAACCTAGGGAGTCAGAATAGACTCGGCAGGTAAAGCGCCCAGTGGTTAGTCCCAGATAAAACAAGGACACCAGTCCAGAGCCCACCAATACGGAAAAGTCCAGACTATCCATATAGGTATTGAGCCAACCTACCAGACCATGGGCCAGGCCGTTATAGACAAAGGCAATGCTCAATAGGAGTAAGAAGACCGGGTGGCGCAGCAGGTCTGACAAAGCCACGGTGCTCTGTTGGGTACGGCTTCTGCCGGCACGGCTTTGTCCTTGCGTCTGGGGAAATTTCTGAGTGGCCATCAACAATCCATAGAGGAGCCAGAAGCCGGCAACGGCACAAAAAACCGCCTGCCAGGAGACCTGCAGGGACAGTACAAACCCCACTAGCAATGGTCCCACCAGGGATCCCAGACCAAAAAGGGCGTGGAGGGTGTTTAGGGCAGCTCCCCGGCGGTGGGGATTAATATCGGAGATCAGTGCATTCAAGGGGATATTGACAAACCCGCCCCCGATTCCCGCCAAGGCAAAGAGGGCCAGTACCATCCACCACTGGGAACATAGGGCAATCATCGCCAAGGCAACGCCTTGAATCACACAGCCCCACAGAACTACCGGTTTTCGTCCCCAATAGTCAGAGAGCCTCCCGCCCAAGGGGGATCCGATTAAGGACCCAATGGACTTGGCGGGAAAGATCGCCCCGGCAGCCACTAAAGTGATCCCGAAGTTATCGATCATCAGGGGCAGTGCCGGAGCATAGACCAAACCGATGACTCCAATGAGAAAATAACCGATATAACAGCTGATTGTTAATGCCCGTTGATTCATCCTATACTCTCCTTCGTATGTGTAGATGTTTTCTTTGCCTTACTCCAAGGAAGTAGTTCCCCTCATCCCCGGCGATTCCTCGATGGATTACCCCTTACCACAAACAACAGAAACCCGAAAGGGGAAACTCCCCCTCCGGGTCTGATTAGTTCATATCTACCTAGATACATTACCTATCCATTAGCTTCGTTGTTGGTATTCAGTTGTCACCTATCTCCCACTGGTGCTAGTCGAGAACCTGCTTATCCTCTTACCCCTGCTGCCGGTAGCGCCACCGCCGCAGACGCAAGGCATTGGAGACCACGGAGACGGAACTAAAGGCCATCGCCGCTCCCGCTAGAATCGGAGGCAGGAAGCCAAAGGCGGCAACGGGAATCCCAAGGCTGTTGTACACTAAGGCCCAGAAGAGGTTCTGCTTGATGTTGCGCATAGTGCTGCGACTAAGCTGAATGGCCGCGGGAATCCCCTGCAGGTCTCCCTGCATCAGGGTAACATCCCCGGATTCAATGGCTACGTCGGTGCCGGTACCGATGGCAAAGCCAACATCGGCCGTTGCTAGAGCCGGGGCATCGTTGATGCCATCGCCCACCATACCAACGGTGAGACCCCGCTGCTGCAGTTTCTCGACTTCCCGGGCCTTCTCCTCAGGCAGTACTTCCGCCAGCACGTGCTGGGGATCAAGTCCCACCTGGGCGGCAATGGCCTGGGCGGTCCTTCTGTTATCCCCCGTTAGCATGTAAACATCAACGCCCATGGACTTGAGAACCTCAATGGCCTGTCGGGAGGTGGGTTTGACGGTATCGGCCACAGCCACAATTCCTGCCAGCTGGCCATCTACCGCCAGCAGCATCGCGGTCTTACCTTCAGACTCTAGCCGCTGCACCTTCTCATCGAGTTCTTCGGTGGAAATTCCCTGCTCTTCCATCAACCGACGGTTACCCAAATACACCGAGTGACCATCGACGGTGGCACTAATTCCCTGCCCCGGAATGGCAGCAAAGTTCTCAGGCTCGCTCTGGGCCAGCCCCTTGGCCTCGGCTCCGGTGATAATCGCCTGGCCGAGGGGGTGCTCTGAGCCCCTTTCCGCGACGGCCGCCAACTGCAGCACCTGATCCTCTGAGTAACCACCCACACCGATAACATCGGTCACCGCGGGTTCACCCTTGGTGATGGTACCGGTCTTATCCAAAACTACGGCATTTACCTTGTGGGCCAGTTCCAGATGCTCCCCACCCTTGAACAGAATCCCATTTTCCGCACCCTTACCGGTACCCACCATGATGGAAGTAGGAGTAGCTAAACCCAGGGCACAGGGACAGGCGATGCCCAATACCGCGGTCATGTTAATCAAGGCCCGACTGAAGTTGCCGGGATCGCCCCAGAGCCACCAAGCAAAGAAGGTAATTACCGCCACCGCGATGACCGCAGGGACAAATCTGCCGGAGATGACGTCGGCAAAGCGCTGAATCGGAGCCTTGGAGCCCTGGGCTTCCTCCACGATCTTGACGATTTGGGCCAAGGTGGTCTCAGCGCCCACTTTCCTGGCTTCAAACTTAAAGGAACCGTGTTTGTTAATGGTAGCACCGATGACCTCATCGCCCACCGTCTTATCCACGGGAACGCTCTCGCCGGTTAACATCGATTCATCTATCGAGGAACTGCCTTCGACGATGATGCCATCGACGGGAATCTTCTCTCCGGGACGCACTACAACGATATCCCCAACCACTACTTCCTCGATGGGAATGTCGATTTGCTCCCCGCCTCGAACCACCCGAGCTGTCTTGGCCTGCAGTTCCATCAGCTTGCGCATCGCCTCTGAGGTTCGTCCCTTGGCCCTAGCCTCAAGGAGCTTACCCAAGAGGACTAGGGTAATGATCACTGCGGAGCTTTCAAAGTAGACACCCTGCTGTTCAAAGAGGTGATCCCAGAGAATCACTGCGAGGCTGTAGAAATAAGCGGCACTAGTACCCAGGGCCACTAACACCGACATGTTGGCACTCCTGGCCCGCAGGGTATAGTAGGAATCCTTATAGAACTGCCAGCCGGCGATAAACTGTACCGGAGTGGCCAGGACCCACTGGACCATGGGATCCATCACCACATTGACCCACTTGCCGGTGATGCCCACCATATGGGCAATCATCCCCAACAGCATCGGTGCGGACAATACTGCAGACAAAATGAACATTCGCTGTTGACGGCGAATCTCACTCTCCCGGGCCGCCCTTTCAGCATCGGCTTCTTCACTATCGGCAATATCGTGGGCACTGTATCCCAAATCCGCCACGGTTTGCTTCAGCTGCGAGACACTGACGGTGGAGCTGTCGTACTCGATGACTGCCTTCTCCGCCGCCAGGTTGACCACTGCGTTGCTCACCCCTGGCAGCTTAGCCAGACCCTTTTCCACTCGGTTAGCACAAGCCGCACAGGTCATCCCGGTGATTCCCAGTTCCACCCGATCCCGAATCACTCGATACCCCTGGTCTTCAACAATTTCAGCCAATCTATTTAAATCCACCAGCTCGGGATCATACTCAACGGCAGCCTTTTCTGCAGCCAGGTTCACGTTGGCGCCCTTGACCCCTTCGGCCTTGGACAAGGCCCTTTCCACGCGATTGGCGCAGGCGGCGCAGGTCATTCCACCGATCTTGAGCGTCCCTTTGCGCATATCTTCTGTAGTTGCCATGATTGTCACCTCTATCGATAACAGTGCCCAATCTCAACTGGGCAAAACCCTCGATTCGATCAAGCATTTTGCATCCTACTACAATACCCCCGTACGGTATATATTGTAGAGGAGAAACCCAGTATTGTCAATCGTTAAGTGGTGGTCACTGACTAGGATACTTTCGCGGTATTCTACCAATGGATGACTGGCACAGGGTTTAGAGGTTGTCCTACTAGAGGATGCTCAGCAATAACGTATAAAAGCTTAGCGGGAGTTGCCAGATTCAACTCCCGCTAAGCTTCTCGATAGCCTCTTCCGTGGTGGAAACAAAGAAGACGTGGCGGCCCTGGTTGCTTTCATAGATAAAATCCGCCAGACTCTTGCTGGTGTACATGGAGAAATCCCCCACGATAGCCACCTTCAGTTGGTAGTTAACCACCTTCTGCAGCACCTCACCGGCAATCCCCGTTCGCAGGTTGAAAAAGTCCTCACAAATGACGGACTTATCGAGAACGATCCGATTGCACCCGCTCTCATAGGATACTGTCATCAATATGTCTAGTGCCGACTGTCCATCCTTGATCAGCACTTCACTGCTGTCCACCAGAGCTATCTCCACACCCTGGATATTTACCTTAGATATCTGCATAGGCAATCTCTCCTCACCTGTCGCTGTCTGACTAGTTTGTCCTGAGACGTTGATGGTACTAACCAAACAGCGCCCTTTGTCTTGCTTAGCAATACCACAACGGCTCCTCCTATTCCTATCGGATCCCTTTGAAATACCAAGCCATAGATAGGTCAGTCCAGTATTGCCCCCTCAATCCCAGAGTGATATGATCAGACTACAATCTCACGCGGCAGAGTAGGTACCATGCGTTAAGTGTCAGGGAATGGGACGTTGTCTCTGAACGAAGGGGAAACCCGCGGTATGGTATCGCGTCCGCTGCCCATCGAAGAGCGAACTATGAAGGACCCTCTTTGGTGTGGTGAGGCATGCCGCACATTATCAGAGGAGGGAGTAAGACTGAAGACGAGACAGTGGGTATTTTTGAGTTTACTGGTGGCCCTCAGTGTGGTGTTAGCCCGGGTGGCCAGTATCAGAATCGCGATTGCCGGTGTGGAAGGAATTAGGATTGGATTTGGTGGATTGCCCATCATCTTGGCGGGCCTGATGTTTGGTCCTCTGGCGGGGGCAATCGTAGGCGCGGTGGCCGACGTCCTAGGGTATATGATCAATCCCATGGGAGCCTATGTCCCCCATTTCACCTTGACCTCGGCCTTGACGGGAGCTATTCCCGGATGGATGATGCTGGCCCAGGGTAGGCAGTCAATCACCAAGCTCAAGCTGATCATCGCCATCGCCGTTGGCCAAGTGATTACCTCGGTACTGATGGTTCCCTGGTTCTTGAACATGCTCTTTGGGATTCCCTTTGCTCCCCTGCTGCTGCCGCGGATCGTCGCCCAAGTTATCCAGATTCCTGTCTTTGGCCTCCTTAGCTTTATTATCATGGAAAGAACGGCTAAGCAGTGGGGCTACAGCAGCTGGTCAGCGGTCCCCCGAGGCAACGAGGAGAAATAGAACAATCGCAAGTAAAAAGGGAAACCCCAGCTTCCCCCCAAAGGGGAAAGCTGGGGTTTTTGGCTTTGGTAGCGGCGACTGGATTCGAACCAGTGACACTACGGGTATGAACCGTATGCTCTAGCCAACTGAGCTACGCCGCCATCTTGATCGGCAAAATCCCTCAACCGGTGTGAGGGATTTACCATACTAATTGGTTGCGGGGGCCGGATTCGAACCGACAACCTTCGGGTTATGAGCCCGACGCGCTACCAGCTGCTCCACCCCGCGACGTTTGACTGCACTAATAGTATATCATACTTTTCGAAAAATACAAGTTTGGGAGGCTGTCAAAACCTGGTTCCAATGGGAATGCTACCCTTCCCACACCTGATACCCCGCTACCGAGAGGCCAAATCGGGCCAAGATCCTCCCGACAAACTGAGTGCAAATATCATCGACGGTGACGGGTTTGGTGTAAAAGGCCGGTACCGGCGGCATCACAATAGCCCCGGCCTGGGTCACCCGCAGCATGTTGTCCAGGTGAATGGCATTCAAAGGAGTTTCCCGCACCGCCAAAATCAAGGGGCGCCGCTCCTTGAGACAAACATCCGCGGCCCGCAAAATCAAGGACTCAGCATAACCGGAAGCAATGCCCGCCAGGGTCTTGACACTGCAGGGGACCACCACCATCCCGGTGACGGGAAAGGACCCACTGGCCAAGGCCGCGGACACATCCCGGTTGCTGTAGGTCCGATCCGCCAAGGAAGCTAAGTAATCCAGCTTGTAATCGGTCTCCAGCTCCAGCGTCTGCTGCGCCGCGTCACTCACCACTAAGTGAACTTCACAGTCCCTTTGGGCCAGCGCTTCCAAAAGCCGTACTGCCAGAATCGAGCCGCTGGCGCCGGTGACAGCTACCACTAACCTGGTCACCAAGACCCTCAATCCTTTCTTCGGGAAAACTTGTCTACCCGATCATCCAAGTGATAATCCCGATAAAAAGAAAAGACGACCTCAACAGGCCGTCACAGTGGTGCCGGGAGCGGGACTCGAACCCGCACGGGCACAAAGGGCCCAGGGGATTTTAAGTCCCCATTGTCTACCTGTTCCAACACCCCGGCGTCAACTCACTTTATTATAGTACGTCAAGGCAGCGACGTCAACTATCTATCGGCAGGCAACCCCAGGAAGCTAAGCCTTGACCTTCCCCGCCTGCAAAATCATTCCCAGCAGCATATCGTTGGTGGATACCATGACTCCATCGGCGCCCAGCTGCTGCAGTACAGCCAAGGCAATAGCAACTCCCTCGGTGATTATATCAGCCCTAGCCGGGGGAAGTCCAGGGATGTTGACCCGCTTTTCCGGCGGTAAGGCGAAGAGCCTTCTGCCAATCTGATCAAATTCCTCCAGGGCTAGCCCCATGCCCTCTACCTTTGCCCGGTGATAGTCCCTCACCTCACCCCTAATAGCCGCTAGGGTAGTAAAGGTACCCCCAACGCCCACCACTTGGCTAGATGGGACCAACTTCTGGCCCTGGGTGGCAAGGGCTGCTTCAACAGCCCTGGTAGCAAAGGTAAGTAGCTCTTCCCACTGACTAGAATCTCCGTAGGCACCGTTGCCCTCGCCCAGCCAGCGCTCCGTCAACCGCACCGCCCCCACCTCAAGGCTGAGGACGAGCTCTCCCTGCTGGCCCATTATCTCGGTGCTCCCGCCGCCGATGTCGATCACCGTTGCTTCCTTTCTCTGTTCCTCCGGCAGCTTCGCGGTGGCCCCGGCATAGGACAACCGAGCCTCCTCGCTCCCAGAGATAATCCTCAGGTCCACTCCCACCTCTGCCTTAACTCTATCAACAAACTCCTCGGCATTGGCAGCCTCCCGCAGCGCACCGGTTCCCGCCAGATCCACTAAAGCTGCACCCCAGATCTCTGTTTGGGCCAGTAATTGCTTGAGAGCCGCGATGGTGCGGTCCACCGCCTCGGGACTTAAGCTCTTGGTCTCATCGACCCCGGCGCCGATCCGGGACTCTACACTCCAGTCAGCGACGACGGTAAGGTCTTGGCTGCGGCTAGGCTCCCCTTGGGTGACAACAATTCTACAGGAATTCGTACCCACCTTGCCCGCGGCAAGGAGCTTGCCCGCTTCGACCTCGGTATCTGGCTGGATTTCGTCTTTGGCCTGGGTAAAGCAAGGGATACTGCCCCCTAGCCCTGCTTCTTGACAAGGCAGCCATCCTCGGAGCTTTAGCTCCTTGTGCACCAGCTCTCCCACGGGGTTATCACCGGTGGCGAGAAAGTCGGCGTAGTGGGTATGCAGGCACTTGATTCCGCTGCCTCGAATTCCTCCCACTCCCGTCTGACTGATCACCGTAAACTGTTGGGGCCAACGGCTGGCCCAAGCGGTGTCGGTGACCAGCTCCCGGCGCTGGCGAGCGTGGCGGGCATGGGCGGTTTGTAGTCTTTCGGTCAACCTGGGATCCTTGTCTATTATTTCCTGTAACTTGGAAACCATTCCCTCAGCCTCTAGGCGAGCCACCGCGGTCAACAGCTCTGGGCAGGTGAGCCAGTACAGGGTAGGCAAAATCCGAGGTGGTGACTGGGGATCCTCTTCGTCAAAGGTTACCGGGATATTCTTAATTACCTGGGGAGCTCCGCTGGGGCATCGGGTGACTATCTCCGCCACACCCTTGGGTCTTCTGCCCAGCTGTGCTTCGATTAGGTCAATGTCCCTGGGGTCGACTTCCTTCCCCCTTCTTTTTCCCGTCACTGACAACACCTCCACTGCTTCCTGTTCTAGGACTAATATGTCCGAGAGCATGTCTTGTCTGCCGCCTCCTTGCCCATCGCTTCCGGGACTTGGACCGCTGCACCATACAAAAAAGCATCCCCGCAGGGATGCGTTATTAGCAAATCCTTACCTAAAAAGTTCTGGCTCGACTGGGGCCCCCTCGACCTCCTCGCTTCGAATCCATGCTTCGCCTCAGGTCCGATTGCCGCTCGTCGCTATCCTTGATAAAGCGGTTTAACATCTCTTCAAAGGAGGTCTTCGGCTTCGCATTCCGGCGAGGCTGAGCCTGTTTGATCGACAAAGCCACCTTTCCGTCGCTGATACTCAGGACCTTAACCTTAACGATGTCCTCTTCCTTCAGATAATCCTTCACATCTTTGACGTAGGCATCGGCGATCTCCGAAATGTGCACTAAACCGGTCTGACCATCCCCCAGTTCCACAAAAGCACCGAAATGCGTGATGCCAGCAACTCTTCCCTCGACAATGCTCCCGACCTCGATGGACATACGTGTATGTACTCCTCCTAGAAAAACGAATAACGGTTACAGGCTAACCTGCAGTGCCATTATACTTTATTGGGAACTTTTTTGTCAACGCACTAGAATCTTCAAAAAGCCAAGCTAGGGCTTGGGATTCGTCTGGGGGATGTCGTAGGGAGCCGGGAAGTCTTGGGGCTCAGCGATCTTATATACCGTTTCCCCGGGCATCACCAGGCGAAGTTTTTCCCTGGCAACTTTCTCCACATACTCCGGACTGTTCATGTAGTCGATGAGTTCCTGCAGACGCTGGTTCCGGGCTTGGACCGCCTGGATCTCTGCCTGCACCCTGCGGATCTCCGCCTCAACCTGCTTGACCCGCAGGTGCCTGTGGACAAAGCCGACCCCGACGACCAGCAACAGCCCCACCAATAGGGCTGTGGCAAATCGGCGGGGATTCGTCAGCCGCTTCATCAACACCACCCCCGATAGTCTAGGGGGTTCGACGTGGCCGCGGGCAATTCCTTGCCGGTAGCTGACCTGTAGGGTTGTTTTCCCGTCACCGGCCCTGCCACCAGAAGAGCCTGGCCGCAATCCCTCCCCGCCAGCGCATTCCCGGCCGTGGGCGGTAATTCGAAGACTTGGGCAGCCGACTCCAGCGCCACCGCCAACTTAAGTGCCTAATTAAGGCCACCGGGGCCATTAGGATCCTGCCGGTACCAGAGATCAGCAAAGCCCCCAGCCCGCCCACCAGGCGCCCGATGGTGACCACGGTGTTAATTACCAACCAACTGAAGACAGTGAAATACAAAAATAGCCCTAAAACCACTCCCAAAAGAACATAAAATCTCAGGTCCATCCAATTAGCCAAGATAAACTGCACAATCATGGTGGGAGTCATCACCACCCAAAAGAGGACATCCATAATCGTAGCCCAGTGATGCCGGGGGCGGATACCTCCCCGAATCACCCGGTACAGATCATAGAGGATGCCGAAGACAAACCCACTGAGGATTGTGATCATAAATGCGGTGACCTGATGGGTTAGGGTATCCAAAGGGCAGCCCTCCTTACCAAATCTCCCTCTAAAGTCCCTATAACTTTAGACTATGCCGAGGGCCTGCTTTTGTGCCTCTATTTGAACACCCGACTGAAGAATCCCCCGCTCCTTCTGGTGGCCTTGTCCCCGATATACTCCAGGGTGGTGACAAATCCATTGACCTGCAGGCTGGCGGTGTCGAGGTTCAGCTCCTTAATGTGCAGGTCCTCCCCCCGCACCACCAACATCCCTTCCTCAGTCTCCAGTAGAATTTCATGCTCGTCGAAGCTTTCCACATTTAACACGCCGTCCACCGAGAGGCTTTCCCGCCCCTTAAGGGCCAGCTGATGTCCCCGGCGCATCACAAGTTTTTTCTCCTCCACCCCAATACACCCCCGCACGAGACTTGTACTCTCTAGTCATGTCTATGCAAGGGAGCGTCAACTGATAACTAAATTATTCCCAAAGGCGCTTAATCGTGGCCTTGGGGAAGAATTTGCGAACGATCTCCTCGGGACTGGCGCCCTCCTTGGCCAGCATATAGGCGTCCCATTGACTCAGGCCCACGCCATGGCCGAAGCCTGACCCCGACATAGTCAACGTCCCATCGGCCCAGGATACCTCCGTCAGGAGCAGGCTTTTCAGCACCTTGGGATCCACTGCAATGCGAAACTCCGGCGCCGAGACCTCGGTCTGGCCCTCACTGCCGACAAAGTTCAAAGTGATGGCCCGGTTGCTGGGCCCTGTCTCTCCGATTTTCACCTCTTCGATGGTCCCCACATCGGCACCGAGCTTACTAAGGGCCTGCATAACAGTATCCTCCTCCAGCTCCACCGTCCAGGACTTCAACTCCTCGGGAACATATTCATTTTCCGGCAGGTCAATGCTGGTGATATACTCCGGTTCCTCACCCTGGTAGTTGAGGCCCTCCTTGGCGCTGGCGGTCTGCCCGCCGCTGTAGCTGTGAAACCACCCTTTGATCACCTTGCCATTGTAGGTTAGCACCTCTCCCCGGGTCCTTTCCACCGCGGCCTTGATGGTGTCGGTGATGGCCTCGGGATTATAGGCCTGGGCCTCCTCTACATCGGTGGAAATGTCGGTACCGTACTGGGACTTCTTGTTAGCATCGAGCCAATTCACTGTGAAGCTTCGGGCCAGGATCGCTTGAGCGGCATAGGCCTCCTCGGGCCAGTCGGCCTCCATCTCCCCGGCCACTACCCCTTCCAGATACTCCTCTAGCTTCATTTCCTTTTTCTCTTCGGTGTCCACGATATAGACCGTTAAGGTGGGCTCCTCCCGCTGCTCTCCTTGATTTTGTGCCATGGGTGCTCGATCCTGATCCCGCTGCCGAGGTTCAAAAAGGGAGGCACACCCCCCGACAACCAGCAAAGTGATGAGAAACAACCCGATTATCCAATACCATCTATTTCTTGGGACTTTCACCTCTGTCTCCTCCTCAGTCCGAAAATGCTCTCGCATCCTATAGTTTGGACAAATTCACCGGCTTTAGCCCCGACTTAGGTGTATAACATCCTAAGATGAAAGATAATAATTGCGAAAACCTCGTATTGAGGCAGGATCGGACAACCATGCACAGAATATACTCGAGAAGATAGATAGGCATTTTCTCTAAGGAAGAGGAGGAAACCAAATGAACAAGACGGATCTGATTGCAGCGGTCGCGGAGAAGACCGGAACTACCAAGAAGAATGCCGGCACCATCGTTGATGCCGTATTCGAGACCATCTCCGAGGCTCTGTCTGCAGGGGACAAGGTTACCCTTGTAGGATTTGGTACCTTTGAGGTACGAGATCGTGCCGCTCGCAAGGGCGTCAATCCTTCCACCAAGGAAACCATCGAGATCCCAGCTTCTAAGGTCCCTGCTTTTAAGGCCGGTAAGGGCCTCAGAGAAGCCGTGGCTAAGTAACCTAAGGCCAGTACACACTAGGCTTGGGTCTGCCAAAGGACCTAAGCCTATCTTTTTTAGGAGGCGATACCGTTGCCAAACCCAAGGATTACCGTCGTCGGGTTAGGCCCCGGCTCTGCCGATTTGATTTCCCTGGGAGCCAAGGCCCAGCTGATGGCCGATGTTCCCGTTTACTTTCGTACCACTGTTCATCCCTTGGTTCCAGAGCTGATCCAGGAGATTCCCGGTCCCGTTCACTCCTTCGATGACATCTATGAGTCCGCGGAGGAGTTCTCCAAGGTCTACCAGCAGATTGTCGATGAGCTGCTTACTGCTGCGAGGGAAACCCCGATAGTCTACGCCGTTCCGGGACATCCCTTTGTTGCGGAGACCACCGTCACCCTGCTCTTGGAAAGGGCCAGGGAGGCAGGCGTTGAGGTTCAGGTAATTCCCAGTATGAGTGGACTGGAGGCGATGATGGCGGAACTGGCCATCGATCCCACCAATGGGCTGGTGATCTGTGACGCCCTGGACATGCCTTCCGGGATTGATACCCAAAGTCCCCTCCTAATTACCCAGGTGTACAACCGCTGGGTGGCCAGTGACCTGAAGCTTTTCCTTTTGGACCACTACGATGGGGAGCATCCCGTCACCCTAGTCAAAGCCGCCGGAATCCCCGGACAGGCCCGTCAGGAGACAATGCCCTTGTACCAACTGGACCAGGTGGACTGGATTGACCATCTGACCAGTCTTTATGTACCCAAGGTGACCGACGGGGAAAAGATTCAAACCCGATTTAGCCTGCTGCCCATCGTCAAGGTGATGCAGCGGCTGCGGGCCGAAGATGGCTGTCCTTGGGACAGTGAGCAAACCCACATCAGCCTCAAGCCCTACCTCATCGAAGAGGCCTATGAAGTAGCGGAGGCAGTAGATGAAGGCGATGATGACCAGCTGATGGAGGAGCTGGGAGACGTCCTGCTCCAGGTGATCTTCCATGCTCAAATTGCCGCGGAAAGAGGGGCCTTTGATGCCGACGATGTGGTCAGAGTTTTGGTGGAGAAGATGATTCGCCGCCATCCCCATGTCTTCGGTGACATCGAGGCGAAAACCGCCCAGGCCGTCACCGTCAATTGGGAGGAGATCAAGCGCAGGGAAAGGGCTGCCAAGGGCGAGACCCGAAGCTCTGTCCTGCAGGGCATTCCTCCAGGACTACCCGCGCTGATGACCGCCAGAAAGATTCAGCAAAAGGCCGCCAAGGTAGGCTTTGATTGGGACGAGGTCCAAGGAGCCTACGCCAAGGTACTAGAGGAGCTGCGGGAGTTTGAAGACGTAATTGCCCGTCAAGGGACTGCCGAGAAGCAGGGCCCCGAGGGTGGAGACCCAGAGCTAACGGGAGAGTTCGGCGACATCCTCTTTGCCCTGGTCAATGTGGCCCGGCACCTAAGATTTGACCCGGAAATCGCCCTTCTGCAGTCTGTCAATAAGTTTAAGCGCCGCTTCCTGTACATCGAAGCTAAGGCTAAGGAGCAGGGACGCTCCTTGACAGAGATGACCCTGGAGGAGATGGATCAGCTCTGGGAGGAAGCTAAGGCCAGCGAGGGCGGGAAGGAGTCAACCCTAAGCACTCATTCCGATAACAGCAGATAGGCGCAAAAAAGCCAAGACACGGTATCCGAAATCTTAACCATCGCTTGATACCCGTCTTGGCGTATTGTTTTCTGCCTGGCACAACAGTCTGTGCTGCTGCTATTGTTCCATTTGCTTGGCCAAGAACCCGGCCGCGGTCTCCGCCAGCTTCCGTTCCAACTCTCCGAGTTTGACGTTAGCTTCCTTAGAACCGATCATGACGACTCCAACGGGATCGCCCTCAGATATAATTGGAGCTGCCACCATGTTGGGGAAATACCACAGATCATCTTCATCGTCCACGAGCATGTTACCGGTGTCTTCCGGGAAAATCACCGACTTTCGCCCGCTCATAACCTCTTCCACCGGTGGAATGATCGACTTGTCGATCCAATTCTTCTTCGGGGCCCCCGCGACTGCAACCACCGCATCCCTGTCACAGATGATGGATATATATCCCGTTGATTCAAAGAGGGAATCAGCATATTCCTGGGCAAAGTCACCTAACTCCCCAATGGGAGAATACTTTTTCAGAATAACTTCGCCATCCCTGTCAACGAAGATCTCTAAGGGATCTCCTTCTCGAATTCTCAAGGTCCGGCGAATTTCCTTCGGGATCACTACCCGACCTAGATCGTCAATTCGCCTCACAATTCCCGTTGCCTTCATTCGCGTCCCTCCTTTGGCTCTGCCAGGCTATTACGGTATTCATAATTTACACCGGGGCCACCCTTTTTATTCGCAGCTGCCAACTCTACCCCAAACTCAAGAAGTCCCTTCGATTTGCTTTACCGCATCGGTGAGGATAGACTCCAATAGGCCCAGGACTTCTGCCTCGGAAAGGCCTCGGGTGTTGAGGCGGATTTGCAGCTGTTTGCCTTTGGCCACCGTCAGTCGACCGCGGTATTGCTTCGTCAAATAGCTCAGCACCGATTCCGCCGGCTCCATCCCGGGGTGAAGTCTAATCACCGTTAGATTTCTTTGCTGCTGAATCGAGGCTACGGCGCAGCGCCTGGCCAGATTCTTGATCTTGGCAGCTACCAGCAAATTGACCACAGGAAGCGGTAGATCCCCGAAGCGGTCCTCTAACTCCTCCGTCACATCCATCAGGTCCTCTTCGCTGGCGATGGCTGTGACCTTGCGGTACATTTCTACCTTTTGCTGACTATCGGAGATAAACTCATCGGGCAGATAGGCATCGACGCTCAAGTCCAGTACTGGTTCTGGAGGTTCTTCTTTGGTTTCTCCCTTTAACTCCTGGATCGATTGCTCTAACAATTTGCAGTATAGTTCAAAGCCAACGGAAGCAATAAACCCATGCTGCTCCGGTCCCAACAGGTTACCGGCTCCTCGGATTTCCAAGTCCCGCATCGCGATCTTGAAGCCGGAACCTAATTCGGTAAACTCCCTAATAGCCTGGAGGCGCTTTTCTGCAGCCTCTGACAGTATTTTGTCCCGTCGATAGGTAAAATACGCGTAAGCCACCCTGTTACTTCTCCCGACTCGTCCCCGCAACTGATACAGCTGTGATAGGCCCAAGTGATCAGCATCGTAGACGATGAGGGTGTTGACGTTGGGGATGTCCATTCCTGTTTCAATGATGGTGGTACAGAGGAGAATGTCGTACTCCTGGTTGAAAAAGTCCAGCATGATCTTTTCCAAGCGATTCTCATCCATCTGCCCATGGGCTACCGCGATCCTAGCCTCCGGTACCAGTTGCTGTAACTGTTGGGCGAGGGCGTCAATAGTTCTTACCCGATTGTAGACAAAGTAAACCTGTCCCTCCCGGGCAAGCTCCCGCAAAATCGCTTCTCGAATCTGTTCCTCCTCATACTCCACCACATAGGTCCTGACGGGAAAGCGGTTCTCCGGCGGCGTCTCGATGACGCTCATATCCCTAACCCCAACTAGGGCCATATGCATCGTCCTCGGGATGGGAGTGGCGGTGAGGGTGAGAACGTCTACCCCCTTGGAGATCTCCTTGAGCCGTTCCTTTTGGACCACACCAAAGCGCTGCTCCTCATCGATGATTACCAGGCCCAGATCCTTAAACTTAACGTCCTTAGAAAGCAGCCGGTGGGTACCGATAATCACATCCACCTGTCCCTCTTTCAGTCGCCGGAGGGTCTCCTTTTGCACCGTCGCGCTTTGGAAGCGACTGACAATCGCGATATTGGCTCCGGTGTTTTCAAAGCGTTCCTTAAAGGTGCGGTAATGCTGTTGCGCCAAAATCGTCGTTGGGACCAGGACCGCGACCTGTTTGCCGTCCATCACTGCCTTAAAGGCACCTCGGATGGCCACCTCCGTCTTGCCATAGCCGACGTCGCCACAAAGGAGTCGATCCATTGGTCGGGGACGCTGCATATCCTGCTTCATCTCGACAATGGCCCGGAGTTGATCCTCCGTTTCTCTGTAGGGAAAACTGTCTTCAAATTCCTTTTGCCACACCGTATCTTCGCTAAAGGCATAACCGGGCTGGGATTCCCGCTCCGCGTAGAGTTTAAGTAGTCCCCGGGCGATATTCTGTACCGAGTCCTTAACCCGCTGTTTTGTTCGGGCCCACTCGGTACCCCCTAACTTGTAGAGGCGAGGCTCCTGGTCCTCGGTTCCCACGTACTTTTGCAAAAGGTGCACCTGTTCCGTGGGGACATAGAGCTTATCCTCCCCGGCATACTGCAAAGTCAGGTAGTCCCTGTGAACTCCCGCCACCTCCAGGGTATGAACCCCGAGATAGCGACCGATCCCATGGTTGACATGGACCACGTAATCACCGGGCTGCAAATCGGAGTAGCGGGTGATTCTAACGGCTTCCTCCACCGAGGGACGGCGCCGTTGCTTGGCCCGCCGACCGTAGATCTCGGTATCAGACAGCACCACCAGCTTGGCCCCGGCAAGCTCAAAACCGCTTTGTAGGCCCCCTACGGTCACCACTACGTTACCGGGCTTCAGAGCATCGCCGAGCTCCTCTGCAAAGACCGCGGGCACATCCCTTTCTTGGATGGTGGAAACTAGGTGCTGCGCTTGAGTCCGACTGGAAACCGATAACAATACCCGATAGCCCTGCTGCCGCCAAAACTTCAGCCGCTCCTCCAACAGCTCCGGTTTACCGTGGAAGGTCTCTGCCCCTCGACTGGAGCTGTTAATGGTCTGGCTGGGCTGCATCCCCTGAGCTCTGGTAGACAGCGTTGAGACGTAGACGATGGGATGTTCCTTGCACTGACGCAGCACTTCCGGCCAATCACAGTAATTGTCGGTCACCAGGGGTAGGACCCTGCCCTTTTCCAAGAGGTTAGCCACCATCTGACCAAAGTCTTCCAGCATCGACTGCAGCTGATCCCGAACCCGAGCGGGCTCATCGATAACCACCAGGGCATCGGTGAAATAGTCGATAATCAAGGTCGAATCGGGTACCAAAAGGGGACGGTATTGCTCGATTCCCGGAAAGTACATCCCATTGGACAGCTTCTCAATATGCTCCCCAATGCGCTTTTCTAGGGCATCGGCAGCTTCCAACAGGTTGCTGGACTCTAACTTGCGCACCTGGCGCTCCAGCATCGACTGCAGCTGCGGTACGATGGCCTGCCGATCCTGCGAGGTGACCAGAAGTTCGATGGCCGGGGAGATAAATACCTCGCTGATTTTCTCCAGGGAGCGCTGGGACTCTAGATCAAATTCCCGCAGGGAATCCACTTCGTCGTCAAAGAGCTCGATTCTAACGGGACGCTGGGCCACTAAAGGAAAGACATCGATGATTCCACCCCGAATGGAAAACTGCCCCACGCCCTCCACCATCTCCACCCGCTCATAACCGGCATCCACCAGGTGCTGGGCTATCTGTTCGGTGTCAATTCTGGTATCCATGTCGATGTGCAAGATCCCTTGGGCGCAGGCCTGGGGTGGAACGATACGCTCCACCACTGCCTGAATCGGCGCGATACTAATGGCCAGACGCTTCAAGACGGCCGCGGTCATCACCTGGATCCGCTCCCGGGCCAGGTCTAAGTTGCGATTGACTTCTTCATGGGGGTAGACTTCATTGGCGGGATAGAGCAGAACCTCGGTGTCCGGTGCCAGGCTGGATAACTCCTGCCAAAGCCGTTCTGCCTGGAGGGGCGAATAGGTAATCACCAGCAAGGGGCGCTGCAGCTCGTTGACTACAGTATGCAATCCCGCCATCAAAGCCGGTTTGTAGGAGCCGCTGGCCCCCACCACCAATTGCTCTCTATGTCCCCGACGCAATCCTCCTACCAGGTAAGAAAACTCATCGGTGGTTTGTATTAAATCGATCAGTCCATGCAAAGCCAAAACGTAACCCCCTGGAACATGGCAAAACAGGGCTTTTACAAGAAAAGCCCCGTGCCCATCAATTTCTGTTCTCTTACGGTTTTCCCACGATGCCGTTGAACTTGCTCATCGCGACGGTGACTCCATCGGTGATCCACAGCTCAGCGGCATCGGCAGCGGTGGTAATCACTTCTTCAACGAGGGGTTGATCTGCCTTGGGAAAATTGCTTAAGACGTAATTGATCACTTCCTCGCTGTGCGTGGGACGGTCGATTCCCAAACGCAGACGGGCAAATTCCTGGGTGCCCAGGGCAGCAATGATGGATTTCATCCCATTGTGCCCACCGGCACTGCCCTTGGCCCGCAGTCGCACCTCACCTAAAGCCAGATCCAGGTCATCGTAGATAACTAAGATGTCCTCCGGTGCAATCCGGTAATAATTAGCCGCGGGCCCTACCGCTCTACCGCTGTTGTTCATAAAAGTCTGGGGCATTAATAAGATTACCTTTTCCCCGTTAATTCTAACACTACCGCTGAGCGCGGAAAAAGAGCCGGCGGTGAGAGTAACCCCATGCCGCCGGACTAGTTCCTCTATGACCATGAAACCAAAGTTGTGCCGTGTCTGAGCATACTTGAGCCCGGGATTACCCAGGCCCACAACCAATTTCATGACTCAACTACTCCTCGTCCCCGCCGTCCTCTTCACCGACTAGCTCCGGTTCCGTGGCCTCATCCTCGTCCTCTGCAGGCTCAGCAGCAGGCAGAACCACAGAGACTACAGCCTCCGCTGGATCGACATCGGTTTCCACACCTTCCGGCAGCGTCAAATCGCCAACGGAAATGGCATCCCCAACGGTCAGGCCGGAAACGTCTACCGGGATGGACTCCGGAATGTTGGTGGGCAAGGACTTGACCTCAAGTTCAAAGAGAACTTGGGTAACAATTCCGCCGTCGCTGGCCCGGGCATCTTCGCCGGTGATGACCACGGGAACCACAGTGGCAATTACCTCGTCCAGGCGTACTTCGTGGAAATCTACATGGACCAGATCGTCTCTCACTGGGTCCCGATCCACAAGCTTGATCAACACGGTCTTAGTTTCCCCGGAGAAATCCAGATCAACCAGGTTAGTATGTCCTGCTTCTTGGTACACACGGACAAACTCCCTGGTCGGGGTTTGTACAGCCACCGTGTCCTTACCCGGACCATAGACAACACCAGGAATGTAACCAGAACGGCGCAACTTGCGAGCTGCACCCTTACCTAAGTCTTCCCTTCGCTCCACTGCTAACGTGATATTAGCCATAAGCGAACCCCCTTTACAGTTAGAACTTTCGGCTTGGTCACTCGCCATAAATTGAAGTATATCACTTATTTGGATAAATAGCCAATTTCCCGCTCCTTCGCACCGTCACAAAGGGGGAAACGCCGGCAGCTAATCAAAGAGCTTGCTCACCGATAGCTCTTCGTAAATCCGTCGGATGGCTTCACTAAACAAGGGAGCTACCGACAGGACTTTAATCTTGTCAATTTGCTTCTCCTCGGGCAGCTGAATGCTGTTGGTGACAACCACTTCCGTCAAGCAGGAGTTAGCGATCCGCTCCACCGCCGGCGGCGACAATACTGGGTGGGAACAGCAGGCATAAACGGCCTTGGCTCCCCGCTGGGCCAAGGCTTCAGCGGCCTGGACAATGGTCCCGGCGGTATCGATGATGTCATCGACCAGGATAGCCACTTTGCCCTCGATGTCACCAATAACGTTCATCACTTCCGACACGTTGGGCTCTGGACGTCTCTTGTCCACAATGGCCAGACCACAGCTTAGGTGATTGGCAAACTCTCGAGCCCGGGATACTCCGCCAACGTCCGGGGAGACAACAACCACGTCTTCGAAATTCTTGGCGGCGAAATATTCGGCTAGAATGGGCATCGCTCGAAGGTTATCGCTGGGGATATCAAAGAAGCCCTGAATCTGACCGGCATGCAGGTCCATGGTCAATACCCGGTCAGCTCCCGCGGTGGTGATCATGTTGGCTACCAGCTTGGCAGTCACGGGATCCCGAGGCTGGGTCTTTCGATCCTGACGGGCATATCCGTAGTAGGGAACCACCGCCGCCACTTCCCGGGCCGACGCCCGGCGCATGGCATCGATCATGATCAACAGTTCCATTAAGTTAGTATCCGCGGGATTACTGGTGGGCTGCACGATAAAAACGTGGGCACCCCGGACAGTTTCCTTGATGCGGACGCTGATCTCACCGTCTTTGAAGCGCTTAACTTCGCAATCCCCTAAACTAGTCCCCAAAAACTTGGCGATGTCTCGGGCCAATTCCGGATTGGCTGTTCCGGAAAAGATCTTTAACCTCCGATTCTGTTCAATTAACACGGGTGTCACTTCCTATTCAATTATGATCCAGTCAGTACTTAAGTAAACTTTATTTTTTCTTACGACTTTCTACCCAGCCTTCTCGCACCGACTGTCGCGATCGCCCAATACCCAAAGCCTTGGCAGGCACGTCCTTGGTGATCGTGGAGCCGGCAGCAATATAGGCACCTTCACCAATGGATACCGGTGCCACCAAATTAGAGTTACTGCCGATAAAGGCATTGTCCGCGATTACAGTCCTGTGTTTTCTTTCACCATCAAAGTTACAGGTAATGGTCCCGGCACCCACATTGGCGTTGACACCTACATCGGCATCTCCCACGTAGCTCAGATGGGGGATCTTGGCATAGTCGGCAACGTTACTGTTCTTAATCTCAACAAAGTCACCGATGCGAACGTGGTCTCCAATCACGCTGTTGGGCCGCAGGTAAGCATAGGGGCCAACGGTAGTCTCTCGGCCCACCTTGGACTCCAGGAGAGTAGATTGAACAATCTCAGCTCCGGCACCAATCTCACAATCCACAATGCGAGTATGGGGACCGATGATCGCGGATTCATCGATCCTGGTCTTACCTTGTATTATCGTAAAGGGATAGATTACCGTATCCGGTGCAATCTTGACATCGGCGTCAATATAGGTTGTTGCCGGATCAATGATAGAAACTCCCGCCAGCATCAACTCTTCTAAGACCCGGGTCCGCATTACTGCCGCGGCTTCCGCCAGCTGCACCTTTGTATTGATCCCCAAAGTTTCTTCGGGATCGGGGCAAACCACCAAGGCAACCCTTTGACCCTTCTGGCGCAAAATCGCCGGCACATCGGTCAGATAGTACTCTCCCTGGGCATTGTCGTTGTTCACTTCCTCCAGACAGGCAAAGAGGGCTTCCCGTTGGTAGACGCCGACTCCGGTATTAATCTCGCAGATCTTCTTCTGTTCCGGGTCGGCATCCTTTTCCTCAACGATGGCGGCAAAATTCCCCTCTTCGTCTCGAACAATCCGACCATAGCCCGTGGGATCGCGATAAATAGCCGACAGGCAGGTACAAGCTGCACCCTCGGCTTCATGCTGCTCAAAGAGTTTTGCCAATGTCTCGGGACGATACAAGGGAGAATCTCCGTAACCCACCAAGACCGGACCAGACCCATCGGCCAAGGCCTGCCGGGCCTGCATGACCGCATGTCCCGTTCCCAACTGCTCCCGTTGCCAGACAACTTCTACCGCTGCGTAATCTTGCAGAAACTTTTCTACTTCGGCCCCCTGATGTCCCACCACTACGATGATCCGGTCGATGCCGGCCGCCAAGTAGGTCTCAACGACGTGGGCAATCATCGGCTTGCCCCAAATTTCGTGGAGCACCTTGGCCTTATTTGAACGCATCCGCGTTCCGTGACCCGCAGCTAGGACAACTGCGGCCTTCTCCATGTTCTATCCCTTCTTCCCTTGATGTGCTTTCGGCTCAGCACTTCGGCAAAGACTGCCATAAGTCCTTCCCTATAAGTATTGTTCCCAATGCAAAAGAAAAATGAAAAAAGCCCACCTATTGGCAGGCTTTACCTCACCGCGGTTTGCTATACATCAATGCCACCCTACCGGGACTTTAGGATCTCTTCCCGCTGCTTCTCTTCCGCGGCAATTTCCGCTTCGGCAGCGGCAATACAGGCCCGGGCGCTTCCGCCATCAACCATCCCACACCGCCGGTTATCCATGGTGGGGACCCCATCGACGGAGCCAATGGTGCCAATCTCCTGCTTATAACGATCCAGTTGAGACAAAGCCCGGCGCAAACTGGCCTGGCGGGATTCTACCCGTTGATTACCTTCTGTCATGACCAGTACCCCCCAAATCTTGGCTGGGGTGCCTGGATTCGAACCAGGGAATGCAGGAGTCAAAGTCCTGTGCCTTACCCCTTGGCTACACCCCAAGATACTGCCAAAGTACTGCAGTCTAAAACTGCAATGTTGCCATGCAGTAGTAATATCTCCGCTGCAGTCTCCGCCTAGACTGGGAATAAAAGCCAAGGTAGTGGTCATAGAGCTTTAGGCTTCCTGAATTTTCGCCTCACATCCCGCCGACTCTGCAACTTCGCCCTGCTGGTTCCCCTCCGTCGCTAAAATCCTTGTCACCAAATCCAAATCGCTGGGTTTATCAACGTCGACGCCAATTTGCGGGAAGGGGGATTCAATCGCCACTCCAGTAAACCCGAGAATTCTTTCTGCCCGCTTTTCAATCTCTGCTATCGTCAAGCGATTAAAGGCTAACCGAATGATAAAGGAAAGGCCCAACATCCGCACCAATTTCACCGGCTGCTTACGCAGGGCTACGACCCGCTCCAACAGTTGGTAACACTGGCTGATCACCTTGGGCTCCAACAGAGCCAGATTGCCACCGGTGAAGACTCCGTCCTTTAACTTCAGGTATGTGCGCTCCACGTTGGGATAGGCGGCTTCATTGCTCTCTTTCCGAACGATGGGATAGTAAATTGCCGCCTCATGGGCTTGGCACCGATGGAGAAAGTCGGTTACGGCTTCCCCGGTTAGTAGTGGAATATCCGCGGTCACTAACAACACCTTGGCCTCCGGCGAAACTTCCGTGAGTCCCACCTTTACATTCTCTACCATCGATTCTCGATGGAGCTTGACCCGGATCTTAGGATCCCGATACAGCTTCTGTAAAGACTTTGGTCCAACGATGATGATCCGGTCAATCTGGCCGCAATCCAGCAATGCCTGGACCACATAGTCCACCAAAGGACGGCCATTGACTGCAATCAGCGCCTCATATTCCGCCGCGGATCGGGTTTTTAATGGGCCATCGTTTCTCGCCCCGGCCAAGACAATCGCATCTACCTTCATCTGCTCACGGCCCTCTCTTTGAAATTGTGGGGCCACGCCTCCTCGTTGTGGCTACCGAGAATCCCCGGCCTTCATATAGGCCTGGGCAGCACTCTGGATATGCTCCTGGGAGCGCTCCTTGGCAGCTTGCAGCTCGCGACGAGCCACCGCGTCGACAATGGCACGGTGCTCTTTGAGTGCGATTGCCATTCGCCCCGGTTTTGCCAAAGACTGTAACCGAAATCTATGAACCTGTTTTCGCAACTGACTTAAGATTCCCTGCAGCTGCTGATTACCGCTGGCTGCGTACAACAACTCATGAAACTGGGTATCCAGTTCCACCACCCGCCGGAAATCTCCGGCCTCTATTGTCTCGTCGATCTTCTCCAACAGATCTTCCAGCTCCCGGATCTGTTCCTCGGTGGCCCTTTCGGCAGCCAGCCGGGCAGCTAGTCCCTCCAGGGCGTAACGAATCTCGAAGACATCGGCCAAATCACTCATAGAGATATCGGTGACGTAGGCTCCCTTGCGAGGAACTAGCTCCACCAATCCCTCTTGCTCCAGCTGCCGAATGGCCTCCCGTACTGGAGTGCGGGATACTCCTAGCTCCTCGGCCAACTGGACCTCCATTAACCTTTCCCCAGGGGCTAAGTCACCGCTGATAATAGCTTGTCGCAAGGTATCAAAGACAATCTCCCGCAATGGTCTATACTCATCTAAGCGTACCGGTTCCAAGGGTCTACCCACTGATATTCTCCTCCAGTCACTAATACCGGCCATCACCTACCCAAAACCTCTCCCTAGAGGATCCCAGCCCCCCGACGGCCAAGGCCGGTGACCAGGATCTGCCCGCCGGCCAGTTCACCGACAAGCTCCGGCTCCAACAACCTTGCTGCCCTGTGGGCCTGTGCCTGGTTGGGAAAAAGAGCAAAGAGGGTTGGACCACTGCCGGACATCAACAGGGCAAAGTCCTCTCCTTCCACAGCCTGACGGGCCGCCTCCCCTAGCTTTCCCTTCCACTGCTTCAGAGTCGGGGCCAGGGCAAAGCTAGCCGCCTCCAACCGGTTGAACACCGTCTGCCCCGTCTGGGTCAGATTTCTTTGCGCCAAGGCCTCCACCATCGGCTCTACGGACCGCAGCTCTCCTTGGGTCTCGGACATCTGATCTAGGGTTTGATACACTGCCTTGGTGGCCAAGGTCAGTGGCGGTTTGAGCAGCAAAACATACCAATCAGGGGTAACAGAAAGGGGTGATAACTGATCGCCTCGATGGGTGCAAAGCTGACAGCCCCCAGCCAGACAGAAGGGGACATCGGCGCCTAGGGTGGCCCCCAGCTCCAGCAGCTGGGAAAAGGGCAGCTGGAGCTGCCACAGCTGATTCAAGGCCACTAAAGTCGCCGCGGCATCGGCGCTGCCGCCGGCCAAACCTGCCGCCGCGGGAATGGCCTTGCTAATCGAAATTCGCGCCCCGGCACTCACCCCGGCAAATTCCCGCAGAGCCTCCGCGGCCTTCCAGGCCAAATTCCGAGCATCGGTGGGAATCTCCACCGCCAGATCATCCATGGCTGGTCCCACCGCCCAAGTGGCTCCCTGAGTGATTGGGTCAGCCCAATTCCACTCCAAACTAAGCTCCTTCGCTGGGGCGACGGTCACCAGATCGTGTAGGGCTAAGGTCTGCATCACCGACTCCAGCCGATGATAGCCATCGGGCAAAAGCCCCACAACCTCTAGATATAGATTAATTTTAGCATATCCCGCAGCCCGGATCATTTCCCTTTTACCCCCTACAATGGTGACGAGCAACATAAGGACTATAACTTCTTCCTGGAGGATGGGATCCCTTTTTTACCATCCTTACATCACTATACCATGGGTTGGGGGCGATGGGACAGGGCACCGGAGACCAATTCCGCTGGCATCGGAGCCCCGGAGGGTTCTGCCGTCTGCTCTAGAGTGTTAAGGGCCCTGGTGACGGCCTGCCAATCCTCGTAGAAGACGACAACCAAATCGCCGGGATCTGCCCTGCGGACGGCTTCCACAATGGCCTCCTCCTCATCGAGAACAATCGAAGTATTGCCAAGGGATAGAGTTTTACTCACTGCCGACTGAAGAATCCCCGCTACTTCTCCCTGGTGCCGGCCCCGCAGGTCCCGATCTTCTTTGATGATCGCAAAGTCCAGATACCGCCCGGCAATATGCCCCACCTCCTGCAGCAGGGCATCGGGGCGATCTCCCGGGGCTCCAATTACACCGATGATCCGCCCGGCGGTCAGCTGCTGAGCGGTTTCCAGCGCTGCCTGATACCCCGCGGGGTTGTGACCGTAGTCGATAAGGATGTTGACTCCGTTAATCTCCGTGAGGTTCATCCGTCCTTGGTTCATCTCTGCCGAGGCAGCAAAGGTCTCTAGGCCCCGCTTAATCAGTTCCACGGGCACTCCTGCTCCCAGAGCCGCCCCCACCGCAGCCAAGACGTTGGCCACGTTATGCCGGGCCCTTCCCTGCAGGGTGATGGGGATGGTGTCCACCGAGGCAATAATGGTCTCCTTTTTCCCGGCCCACACCACGATCCGACCCTCTTTACAGGCCACCACCAAATGACCCTGGGCTCCCAGCCGGCGAATGGCGGCATCGCTTTGGCTCATGGTAAAGAAAATGGGCTTTCCGTCGGAGTGATCCGCCATAGCTCGCACCCTGGGATCATCGCCGTTGAGCACCAGATACCCCCCAGGTTTCACACACTCACCGACTAAGCTTTTAACATAGGCGAGGTCCTCTAGGGTGTCAATTCCATCCTGACCGAGATGATCGGCACTGATATTGGTGATCACCGCGATATCGCTGTAGTCATAGCCTAGGCCGGAGCGAAGGATCCCTCCTCGGGCCACTTCCACCACCGCGGCCTGTACCCTGGGGTCCTTGAGGATCACACCGGTACTCCAGGGCCCGGTGGTGTCACCGGAGCAAATCAACTCCTCCCCGATTATGATCCCATCGGTAGTGGTCATCCCCACTGTCTCTCCAGTAAGGGAGATAATATGGCGAATCAGGCGGGTAACCGTGGTCTTGCCGGTGGTGCCTGTGACTGCGATCAAAGGGAGTCTCCCATTGTCTCCCAGGGGAAAGAGGTGATTGACAATTAACCCGGCCACGTCCCGGGGTTGCCCTTCCTCGGGGTAAAGATGCATCCGCAGGCCCGGCGAGGCGTTAATCTCAATGATATAGGCCCCAGCCTCTGCTAAGGGTGCTGTGATGTCTTTACAAACCAGGTCCACCCCGGCGATATCCAGTCCGATGGTGCGCACTGCCCGAAGGGCCATGGCCTTGTTCTCTGGGTGAACCTCATCGGTGACATCCAGGGAAGTTCCACCGGTACTGAGGTTCGCGGTGCGCCGCAGTACCACCACTTCCCCCTTAGCCGGGACACTGCCTGGAGTATAGCCTGCCTCGGCCAAGACCGCCAGAGACACAGGATCTAGGGCCAGTTTCGTCAGGGGTGTGGCGTGACCATCTCCCCGCCGGGGATCTTGATTGGTCGCGGCAACCAGTTGGGCGATGGTACTGGTTCCATCGCCGGTAACCGCTGCCGGCTTTCTCAGGGCGGCAGCCACCACTTCTTCTCCCACCACCAGCAGGCGATAGTCATCGCCAAAGACTTGCTCTTCGATGAGAACAGTGCCGTCCAGCTCCGCGGCCAAGGCATAGGCCTGCTGCAGCTCTTCCTTGGACCGCACTCCCACGGTGATTCCATTTCCGTGGTTGCCGGAAGCCGGTTTGACCACCACCGGCCCCTCAATCTCCTCCGCAGCCTTGAGGGCCCCTTCTAAACTCTCCACCAGTCTAGCCTTGGGGGTGGGAATTCCAATCTCTTCGAGAAACTGTTTCGTCAGGCACTTGTCGCAGGCGATATCCACACTGATACAGGAAGTAGAGCTGGTGGTGCTGGCTTGAATTCGCTTTTGCTTGGCCCCCCAACCCAACTGAATCAAGGAGCAATCACCGATGCGAATCACAGGAATTCCCCGAGCCAGCGCAGCCTCCACGATGGCTGCCGTGGTTGCCCCTAGGCCATACTGGGCCTTAAGCTGCCGCAAAGGCTCAAGAATCTCCTCCCTGGGCGGCAGTTCCTCACCGGCCAGCAGCCGATTAATCAGCTGCAGGGCAGTCTGGCCCGCGGCCTCCCCCACCTCGGGAACTTCATATTCATAGACCACTAGGGAGTGCCCCGACTGCTCCATTTCCCGGGCCCGGCCAAAGGAGACCTGGCAGCCCACCGCCGCCTGCAGTTCCAGGGCCAGATGCTCCATCACATGGGCCATATATGTACCTTCCCGCATCCGCCGGACAAACCCGCCGGGCACTCCCAGGGAACACTCATGACTGGCCAATCCGGGGACTACTGTGAGAAGACGTTCCGTGAAACCCGGTACCTCTGTCGTAGGGGTGTCCTTTGCCTCCTCCAAATCCACATGGATGGCAATTACCCTCCGGTAGCTGTGAATGTTAGGACCTGTATAGGTGCTACTGGACAGAATCTTCACGGTACAATAACCTCCTCGGCTGCAATTACATCAGCCGAATCCCTTTCTTATTCCGCAGCTAATGGCATCCTGGTACTCAAGTCAAACCGATATCCATGACTGAGAATATGCAAGGTCAAATTCCCGATGGCAATGGGGCCATCCCTAGTCCCATCACTGACATTGGTCAAGGTGGCTTTGCTCCCATCGATAATAGTCACCGTATTGGCCCCGATCACCTGGGCGAAACCATCGCTGGTGATATGAATCGCGGTGTTTTCGTCAACCCCGATCCCGAGAATATGGGGATTTTGGGCCACCACGGTGACCAGACGCCCGATGCGACCCCGCTGGGCAAAGTGTTGATCCACCACTGCCTCTTCCAAAAAGCCCATCCCGGGAGCCATCGAAAGATTCCCCTTGGCGGGGGACTCATCGTCTTCGCCGTCGATGATCATGGTATCGCTCATCGCCGCCGCGCCGGCACTGGTCCCGGCGATCAGAAGACCCTCGGCGAAGCGCTCATGGAGCAGCTGATAAAACCTGGTGCCGCCGAGAATGCTGGTGAGACGCAGTTGGTCTCCCCCAGAGAAAAAAACGGCACCAGCCTGCTCTAGGGCAGACTCTGCGCCGCCGGCGTTGGCTGCCTCCCGACTGTGCAGGGGAAGCACTTCCATGTCCACATGCAAGGCAGCAAATGCAGCCCGATACCCCTGGGCTACCTTAGCTCCCACGGTGCTGGCCGTAGTGACCAACACAAGGGGACCCTTGTCCCTGATTTGCTCCGCCAGGTGGGCGAGGACTTCCTTGTTGCCGGATTTGTCCTCAGCCCCCCCGATAATCAGCAAATTGCCTCTAACCTTTTCTCCCATTAACCCCATCACACTCCACTACTGGAGCCGTTACTACCGATCCCGCAGGGAAGCAACTAGACCAAGGATGAGATCCCGCACCCAGCGCCACAACCGGACAAACCAGCTGGCCACGGCAATATCTTCCTCTGCTACGGCAGGAACTTCACTGACTACCTCACCATCGAGCACCGCTCGGTAGGTGCCGAGCACGTCACCCTTGGCAATGGGTGCCGACAGCTCGGTGTTGGGCACCAGCTCAGTGACCACCTCACCCTGCCGTCCACTGAGGACGAGAACCTCCAGTTCCTGCTGTGCCACCACCGGTACCTGTTCCCGGGCGGCATTCTCCACGGCAATGGTTCCAAGGGCCTCGCCCTTTTTGACCACCGTCATCGGTACAAAGGCCCGAAAACCGTAATCCAACAGCCGTGCCGACTGCAGCTGCCGCTCCAGATCCGACTCCGTTTGCATCACGATGGACAACAGTCGCAGACCGTTGCGCTGGGCAGTCCCCACGAGACAATATCCCGCTTCCCGGGTATACCCGGTTTTGAGGCCATCGGCTCCTTCATAGGACCCAATCAGTTTGTTAGTATTCCATAATGCCGTTAGGGGATTCTCCCGAAAAATCGCATAGGGGATGGAAGTCCACTCCAAAACCTTAGGGTATTTCAGCAGCTCTCTGGCCATGATGGAGATATCCCTAGCGGTGGTCATCGTTGGCTGTTGCCCATCCTCCGGCGGTAATCCGGTGACGTTGGTGAATACAGTGTTATTCATACCCAATGCCCGGGCCTTGGCATTCATCGCATCGACAAAGGCTCCCACACTGCCGTAAACATGCTCTGCTACCGCCACGGCCGCGTCGTTGGCAGAGGGAATTGCAATGGCCCGCATCAGCTCCTCCAGGGTAAAGACCTCTCCCGCGACGAGCCACACCTGGGACCCGCCCATGCTCTCGGCAAAGGCACTGACCCGTACCTCATCCTCGAGGCTCACCCGCCCCTCCTCCACAGCCTCCATGGCCAAAAGCATCGTCATTACCTTGGCGATACTGGCCGGCGGCAGCTGCCTGTCCACCTCCTTGGCATAGAGGATCTGACCGGTCTTGGGCACCATCAGCATGGCCACCGGCGCATCGACATCAAAGCTGGGCTGCGCCTGGGCCAAGGCCGTCGTCGCGAAGAGTAAAGGTATGAAAAGAAAACAGATCAGAAGATGACAAATTCTCTTCACAGGTTTCACGCTCCCTCAGTTAGTATGTCTCCTACAGCTTGCCAATTAGCCCCTACTCCCCCCTTTTTCCGCTGCAGGCTTGGGTCCAATAATTGGGAAATAGTTAACCATTTAGTTTTCGGCAAAACTGCAGCTGCACCCTGCCCTGACAGAAAGAAAGCCGGCTCCTGCCGGCACGTCAACCATCTGCTAGTCTCTGGCGATGTTGAGTAGAACCCCGAAGCGATCGTAGGAATACTTCAGTTTGGGAATAAAATCGCTGAGGCTGGCTACCTTTTCAATCTTGCGCAGCTTCAAGAACTCCCCTAGCCAGAAGTCCACCTCTTGATAGGTCTTGCGCAGCTCCTGCTTTTCCCTTTCCATCTGCTCCTCAAGCTCTCCCAGCTGCTCCCGCAGGCGATGGTTTTCTTCCTTCAGTTTCTGGAAGGTGGTAAACTCCGCCTTGTGCTCCGAGATAATTCCACCGGTCCTTTGAATCCCGGTGCCCAGTTCCTCAAGGACAAACTCCATCTTTTCCCGGAGCATCTGGTAATCCAGCTCCAGCTGGTCCATCCGGCTGGTTAGCCTGCGCAGCTGCCGGGGAAAGCGCTTCAGGGCCTCGAAAATATCCTCGTCACTGTCACTGTCCTCGGTGAAAGTATCGTTTTCCTGGCTGTCATCTAGCTCCTCTTGCAGGCCAAGAGCTGCAGCATCGGTACTGTGTTCTTCCATGCTGCGCTCTTCTGCGCCAACTTCTACGGGCTCTGCTTGTCCCGTGGCAGGGACCTTTTCTCGTTCTGCCACTGGTACCTCCACAATTCCCATGGGCTCTGCAGCCTGGGGATCGGTGAAGAACAGCTCCTCGGGACCTTCCGATTGGACCTTGAGATAGGCTTCATTTTCCCGCTTCAGCTCCGCCAGCTTGGCCATGCAGTCAGGTACAGACCTACCTAATTCCGCACTGATCTCCTCTAGGCTCATTCCCGCCCGGGTTAACCGCCAAAGCCGCATTTCCCCCTCCCGGGTCCAGGGGGTCTCTTGTCCCTTTCTCTCCTCGGACTTGCTGGGTACTGTCCCCTGGGCGGCTTGGGCTTGAGCCTGTGCTCGGGCCCGCATCTGACGGCGATACTCCTCCGGGGAGATCCCCTTCTCCTTGATGATCGCGTAGAAGCGCTGGGCCAATGCGGCTTTGGTTCTCCCCAAGCGACGACACAAATCAGGGCGTGCAGACCGGTCCCACCAATGATCTAAAATCTCTTGATCTTCCTCCGCGGTGTACATCCGATTGGCGTTGCCTGGGATCTGCAACTGTTGCGAATGCTCTTCTTGCGAAATGTTCATCCAGGGTACCCCTCCCAACACTAGTCTCCTCGTAGTTTACATTGTTATCATAGCCGGTCCCAGGCAAATATATGCTAATTTGGCAAGGAACAACGGGACAAACCGACAATGGGCCGCTCCGATGGCGGCCCACTTATCTCGTCGGTTTCTTAGTTAGCTTCCTCTAGGCTGTCCTGGGGCTGGGTTTGCCTGGGGATAAACAACCGCATCCCGATGGGCAAAAAGCCCTCCTGCTCCACATCCCCCAGTCCAGGGTTGTAATTGAGCAGCAGCTCCACGGTACTGCCGTACCGGGCGGCAATCTTCCAGAGGGTATCCTCCGGTTGGACCCTGACACAGACGTAGGAAGGTGGCCGTCCCTTGGTGGTCTTAACCTCCACGGCCTCCGCGACAACCTCCCGCTCGATGACCTCCACTACCTGGGCCTCGATGTTCACCTGCCCATGGACCTCACAGGTTTCCCGGTTAATCAAGTCGGGGATCAGCTCTGCGACTTCAACATCAACCTGCACATCCATTCCCGACTCCGCGCCGGGAATCTCCAACAGCGTTTCGAAGGCCGCGGCATTCCCCCACTGGGCAAAGTACACCGGCGGGGCATCTAAGTCCACGTGGCCCTCATAGAGCATCTCCACGTCCACAAATCCGGTGACGGTGATCCGGCTTCCCTCCATGGTGACGTCTGCGACCTTAGCCCTTCCCTGGAAGGAAATAATCCGGTTGACCGGTGGTTTGGATTCCGGCACCTCAATGGTAAACTTGCTGTCAACATAGCGATTGGCCCTACCGATGTGCTGCTCCAGACGTATCTCCTCGCGACGACAGGCGATAGCCGGCCCCTCTCTGTCGGCAGCGATGGACTCCACCAGATTGATCGAACGACTGTGGACCACCTTGACCTCCAAAGCCAGGTGAACCTGAACCTCCAAGCCGGTACCACCGACCACCGGTCGGGTATAGAGATCCGTGACCCTCACATCGACGATGGGTTGACTGCCCGGCTTAGCCCCGGCCAGATCCAACACCTGCTCAAAGCGCAGAGCATCCTCCCACTTCAGCAGGCGCACCGTCTCCTCGCCCTCAGGGCGATAGAGAATCTCCAGGGTAACGCTTCCGGTGACCGCGACCTCTTCTTCCCGACACCGAGCGGAGCGGACCACCGGCTGTGCTTCGGCGTAAAAGACCTGATCGATGGCGGGACCTCGATTGGCTACTGCCACCGTCTCGCCCACCTCAAAGCGCCCCTCGGCCCAACCTAAGACCTCCTGCACCTTGACGGTCTCCACATCCACGTCCAACCGCCGAGATGCGGTGGACAGGGCATTGGTGACCACCCAGGCGCTGTACCTGTTGGTGACCTTAGCAAAGCCATCGACCAACCACTCCGCCTGAACAGAGCGCCCATCCCCGCTGATATCCAGAGTTGGTTCCTGGAGTTCAAACTCAACCTCGGCCTTCATCCCCGGCTGTACTCCGGGAATTTCAAAGAGGTGGGAGAAGGGTAGAACTCTCTCCCAGGTAACGGATTCATAACCGGACAAACCATCTTCGTCGGGCGACTTCAAGTAAATGAGAGTGACCTGCAACAGCCCTTCAGCCACTACACAGTCCTCTTCCACCTGAATCATCTCTGCCCGGGGTTTTGCAATCACTTTGACGATCTCGGCAATCCCTGGTTTGTTGGCCGGCAGTACTAGGGCGCCTTCGGTGATTACCTGACCTTTGTTCTGTCCGACATGAGCCTCAAGCTGAAGCAGCTCTTCTGTCAGTTTGATGGACATGCAACTCCCCCTTTCCCCAGCAGGCCCTGTGACACAAAGTTTGGGTACTCACACCAATGTATATGTCTGTCCCTTGCATTTCTTGTCTTAAACGGGAAGAAAAGTTAGTACTGGCCGATGGACATCTCCTCCTTGAGCAGCGGCCAGATCCCATTGGCTTCATAGCCCAGGGGAGACAGGTAGATTCCCGCCAGTTTGGCCCGACGGATCACCGCCAGTTTCCCCTTGATGGTTTCGTTGTTTTCATACCAGGCCTCCACCAGCTCTTCGCCCTCTCGATAGGAGAAGGTGAGGCTGTGGTGGATGGGATCCCTGGTAACCATAGCTTGACTGCGGTAGGCTAGGGTGCGCACTTCGTTGTAACTGACTCGCTGGCCGCCACCCAGAATCCCTCCCATCGGAAGATGCTGAATCAGCTGCCAGGCCGGTACCACCCGCAGCCAGCGCTGCAATGCCCCAGTCAGTTCCTCTAGGGAAAGGAGACTGGCGGGACTCTCCGGTGGAGGAACCTCCAGCACGATATAGTGGACCAACTCCCCCAGCCCCTGCCAATCCAGGCCCCAGGCGCCCTTTCTCGGTTGGCTCCAATGGGGAGCCACCAGGAACAGGAGTTTCTTGTGCTTGTGGGCCTCGCCCGCGGCAAAACGCAGCAGCCTAATTACCCTCGAGTTCAGAGCCGGTGGAACTTGACCAATTCGAAGGAGAAAGCCGCAGATGTCATCCCTCTTGCACTGGTCGGCAATGGCCCGTCGCAAGCGGGGATAGGTCTCCCGCTGGGCTAGGGCTTCCACCAGATTGGCCTGACTGTCCTCCTCTTGGGCCAGGGGCGAAGGTAGGCCAATGGTGGGTAACAGGCGAGCTCCATAGGCCTCAGCCACCTTGGTGACCAGCTCCGAAGGTGCCCTAGGCCCGGAATTCTCCCCATCCAGGGGCCACCACCGGTAGGTAAGGGCCGTCAAGGCCTTCTCCTCGCCAAAATCCAGGGGATACAGCCTGGGCTCTGGTTCCGGCAGGGAACCCAGGAGCCAGTGAAAATCCAGGCCCTGGGAAGTAATGGGATGATGCAGCAGGCGATGGACCATGGGCCCGGCTATCCCATCGACCCGCAGACCAAAGCGCCGCTGTAGTGCCTGGACAGCATCCTCGGTTAAGTACCCAAAGACACCATCGGGGTCCTGATGATACAGCCCCAGGTCCGCCAGTAAACTTTGCAGGGCTTTGACCCGGGCGCCCTTGCTGCCCACCCGCAGCACCTTGGCGGTGATGGGCCACCGACTCCTTGCACCTTGCTTTGGGAACCAGCCCATACTCCTCTCACCCCTAAGGCATATCTATGCCAGGGGCTCGGTCAATTAGTCCGGTAAAAGGGTAAAAAAATAGCCGGCAACCTACCGGCTCAATTAGCTGGCCGGCAGATCATCGGCAGTACCGTGACAGATAAACTTATGAAAGGGAAATGACAAGCATCCGAGGGATTGTGGGTTAAGATCCCACAGCACCTACTGCCTCGTCATCATCGTGAAAGGTTATCTCCACCGTTTCGGTTAGAACATCGGCATAGGTATATGACATACGCCTGACTGCATTACTCTTGTCTAGCCGAACTACGAATACCTTAGGATAGGTCTTTTCCAACACTCCGTCGGCCTCAATTACCTTCCGGCGTCCTCTGTTGGCCCGAAGGTGAATCCTTTTCCCAACGTTGGCATCAAAGGCTTCCTTGATGTCCGCCAACGAGTTAACCTTTGGCGTTGCCACAATATCACCTTCTTACCTGAGATACTAGTATTATAGCACAGCCGACGGCACTTTGTCAAATATTTTTTTAGTTTACCAAAGCTGATAGAGAGATGTCAAGGTCTTCGCGGTGGTTTTTCTTCAAAAAATTCTCGGATCCCCCGGAAGATGGCTGCGGCACTGCGATACTGACCCTGGGGCTCCCGAAGAATTTTCCCGTCCTGGGGATTGCTCAAAAAGCCCACCTTCAACAGGAGCGCCGGCTCTGGCAATTGCCGCAGCAGATAAAAGCCTGCTTCCTTTACCCCCCGATTCCTCGTTCCCAACTCTTCCACCAGTTGATTGAGAGTATACATGGCTAACCGGGCACTGGGATGACTTTCATAATGATAGACCTCGGTACCCTGGGCCTTGGAAGAGGGATGATGATTACAATGCAAACATATGAAGGCATGATAGGCAAAGGAGCTGGCAATACCCAGTCGTTCCTGTAACGAGGGATAAGTCTCCAGCCCCCAAGTGGTAACTACCTCAGCCCCGGCCACCTGGAGCAGACCCGCCAGGACCCGCCCGATGACAAAATCTGGCTGTTGGTCCTTGCTGCTGGTTAGTCCTTGATCCTCGTCATCGCCTCCCGGTCCCACATCGACGACGATCCGCTTACCTGCCAAGGATTCTTCCCTTCGCCCCATCAACAAGAGCTTGTTGTTTTCCTCTAACCGCCAGTTAACCTGGAGAAAATCCGCTAACATCGGTACTTCGATCCAGTTCTGAGCGAAACCCGATGCCAAATCCCCCGTTGAGACAGAAAGGTCCAGTTTACGGCCACAGTAGGATAGTTGTACCCGCTGGGTACGCGGCTTCCACCGGATGGTGGCCCCGGACACTTCTGCACAATGGCGCAAGGAAAGGGTGGGGATTCCCTCGCAGGTAAAGTCCATATCCCGCCTCCCCACGGTTCGGCCATTATAGATCATAAACGCTTTCACTGTCCTTACCCCTTTCATCGTCGAGCCCCTTGGCTCTCAGGCACCTTCAGGACTCCACGCCGCCGCATCCAGTCCGGCAAACAAATACTATGCTACCCCTAGCCTATGAGCAAAGTCTCGGCCTGGGAACCGGGACTTTGCCGCAAGGAGCTAGGGGTAGCTGGAATGAGGGGTATAGAGTTAAGTAACCAGCAAAGCAAGAAGATGAACCCAGCTTACCGGGTAAATCGATCGGCCACTTTGGACGCGCCAAAGGAGTCGGGCTTGATGCGGGCATCGAACCCGCTGCCTACCACCATCCCGACGACCTCCCGGATGAGATCCTTGGTATCACCGTTGGTTCCGATATCTAAGTGGATTTCGATACTCAAGTCGGCATGATCCGTCTTACCGAGGTAGTTCATCACTGCACCACCAACGGCTAGACTGCGGGAGGCCTCAAGGAAAATGCGCTGCCTCAGGCTGGGACCAACCCATTCGGTGTCCCGGTGGTAGAAATAGCGGGCACCTTTACCCAAACGATGGACGATAATCGCGGTGACAAAGGAGGTAGCCTTCTCACTGTACAGTGAATCGGTTCCAATGATAATGTTGTACTGCGCCTTGGGCTCCGCTTCAATGTAGCTCTGGATGCTCTCCATCATCTGGGCCAAAGTCACTTTTCCGATGGCGGGACTGATGAAGTGAGTGGGAATCATTGTCGTCGGCCTCACTGTTCTTGGATGTAGTTGTCTTGAGATAACGGGGCAACAGGCGATTCAAAAGGGCAAATTCCTCTAGGCTGAGGGTTTCCCCCCGGCGAGTGGGTTCGATGTTGGCTGCTTCCAGCCACTGGGTAATAACCTCCGGGGTCAATTCCCGCCAGGGAAGCCCCCGCAGGGCCCGCCGCAGCATCTTTCGCCTTTGCCCGAAGGCAGCCCTGACGATCTGAAAGAAGGTCTTGGGATCGCCAACGGCAAAGGGCAGCCGATGACCGGCCACATCTAGGGCCACCACCGCGGAATGCACCTTCGGCGGCGGCAAGAATACCGTGGGCGGAACGATGGTCACAATCCTGGGGCTGCTGTAGAACTGGGTAAAGACACTAAAGGCACCGTAGTCCTTGGTACCGGGGCTGGCTACCATCCGCTGGGCCACTTCCCGCTGCACCATCACCACCAGCTCCGTCACCGGCAGGCCCTGTTCCAACAGCATCGTCAGCACCGGTGTGGTGATGTAGTAGGGCAGGTTGGCCACCACCTTAAACCGATCAATCCCCTGCTGGGCCAACAGCTCCGGCCAATCCACCTGCAGCACATCCCGATGCACCAGGGTGACATTGTCCACCCCGGCCAGTACTGCCCTTAGGGCTTGAATCATCTCCCCGTCCACTTCAATGCAAATTACCTTCTTGACCCTCTGGGCCAGCTGGAGGGTTAACACTCCCACTCCCGGTCCGATTTCGATCACTGTATCGGAGGGATCAAGGTCCGCGGCCGTTAGGATCCGCTGGACATAATTGGCATCCACCAAAAAGTTTTGCCCCAGACTTCGCTTGAGGTGGATGCCCTGGGATTCGAGAAAACGAAGTACCTGCGTAGGACTAGTTAGTTCGATGGTCACGACAAATCACATCCGCTGCTATTTTCTCCAAATTCCTGGATAGAAGAAACAGGGCGCGCTTAACTTCGCCGCCCTGTAGCTACTCATTCTAAGACATATACTTTCAGCATTCTTCTGCCAAAATGCACGGCTTCCCGATAGGTATCAAAGCACAAATCAATGCGGTGACCCTTAATGGCTCCGCCGACATCCGCGGCCAGGGCAACCCCATAGCCGGGAATAAACAACCGGGTCCCCAAGGGAATCACTCTGGGGTCCACCGCGACGATGCCGTGTCCCGCCACTTCTCCCGTGGCGGTGATGCCGTCCGCGTAAACACCGGTACTTTCCGGTCCCGGGTAATAGGCCGTGGCCTCCATCTCCAAGACATCGGTATACCGAATGGGGCCGTTGGCCGTCATCAACGTCCGCACCACAATCTTAGTACCAATACCGATGATCTTGTTGCGGGGTTCTTGGGCAACGGTGTTGGAGACCAGAACCCGATCTACTTCCTTACCATCCTCGGTGGTAACTTCATACACCAGCTCCCGTACTCCCTCTCGGCCCTCTCGCAGGATTGCCGTCTTGCCCTTCTCCAGATTGGGCTCTGCCCAACGCAGCACCTCGTAGGCGATGGGCTCCGTCTCCGTCACCAGGGACTTGTTAACCCGAACCACTCGAATTTCATCCCGGGGCTGAACCAAGTGGGAGAGCCCTGGAGTTACCCGGTCCAGATCAGATAGCTCAATCCCCAGCTTATCCAGCAAACTGGCAACGGTGCCGCCGGGAGTTTGCACCCGGTAGCTGGACTCCGCCGTAGTCACGGTGACGGGAAAGGCGGTATTGATTTCGATCCTGGCTCCATCGGCAATGGTCTCCGTGAGCGCCGGTGTCACCCCGTCGGAAACCCGAGGGGCCAAACCCATCTGATCCAAAACCCCCGCCACGGTGGTGCGGACTGTCCGGACCTCCACGGGTTCACCGTCCACTACTACCGTCACCCGATTGACCATATTGGCTTCCACCAAAGTAATTGCTACGATAATTCCCAATACCAAAACTACCCCGACAACCTTGGTCCACCGCTGCACCAGGAGCGATAGAGTCGACACGCCATCACCTCCTTGTTGACAAGGAGCAACACCTTTGCCCTTGCCTACTGAGACTACCTCTAACTACCAATATATGTTGGGTTTTCGTCCATATGTTTCCTGAGGACCCAAAAGGGGAATTAGCTCCCGAGAATCTCTTCGATGCGCTCTTGCATCTCGGCCATCGTCAGCTGATCTAGTTGTTCCAACAGCTCCGACAATTGCTCCGCTTGGGTCTGGCTGAGGACCCCCTGCTGCTCCAACCGGTGAATGGCAGCCAGCAGACTAATCCCACAAGCCTCCAAATCGCCGCGAGCATCAAAGGCTTCCAGCTTTGCTCATCTCCTTAGTTGACGGGAGGGCCCGCCTCCCCCGCGGGGATGGGAGCCTCCTCCACAAACCTGGTGTACTCCTTGATAAACCGCAGGGTGACCTTACCGGTGGGACCCCGCCGCTGCTTAGCGAAAATAACCTCTACCTGTCCCTGGGTCCCGTTTTCTGCCGCTTGCTCAGGATAGTAATAGTCGTCTCGATACAGGAACATAATCACGTCGGCAAATTCCTCGATGTTTCCACTATCCCGCAGGTCCGACATCATCGGGCGCTTATTGTCTCGACTCTCTACGCCGCGATTGAGCTGGGACAACATGATAATCGGCACATCCAATTCTCCCGCCAGATCCCGAATTTCCCGCACAATCTCACCGACCACCAGGGCCCAGTTCTTGTTGGAGCCCGGGGGAGGTTTAATCAGCTGTAGGTAGTCGATGATGATCAGTCCCAACTCCGGCAGCTCCGCCTTCACCTGCCGGGCCTTGGCCCGGATCTCCGCAGCCGTCAAGCCCCGGCGGTCTACGATCTTAATCGGCAAGCTGTACAGCTCGTTATAGATGCTTTGCACCTTTTCGAACTGGTCGGGATCAAGTTTCGTGGAGTAATCAAAGGAGGTAATCTCCTGACCGGAGGGCCTAAATCGCATCAATTCACTGAGGACAATCCGGTCACCGATTTGCTCATCGTCCATCTCCAAACTAAAGATCAAGACGGGAATGTCCCGCTTAGCCACATTGGTGGCAAAGTTCAAAGCCAAGGCGGTCTTTCCCATACTGGGACGGGCCGCCAGAATGATTAAGTCCTTCTTCTTAAAACCTGTAGTGAAGGCATCGATGGAGGGAAATCGCACCGACAACCCATAGGTACTGATTCCCTGCTGGCGTTCCAGCAAATTGGAGAAACACTTGTTCAGCACTTCCAGCAGATCCTTGGCATCGGACTCGTCGGCCCCCGCCTGGGTAGCGGCAAAGATCAGCTCCTGGGCCATGGACTTGCATTCCTCCAGGGATAGCTCCTCATCGATGAGGAGCATCCGCTGAATCTGCTCCGTGGCCTCCATCAGTTTGCGTTTGGCCCGTTTCTCCACCAGGATTTCAACACTGGGGGCTAACTCCGCAACACTAATAAAGGCCTGAGTCAGTCCCATCAGCACCGTCTCCAGGTCGGGAATGTGGCCCTCTCGGCTGAGGCTGCGATACAGCTGGGTATAAGACACCCTACCGGTTTTGGTGTAGCTGTCAAGGATCGCTCGGTAAATGGTCCGATGGGTTTCATGGGAGAAGTGTTCGGGAGACAAGCGGTCGACGACGGCATCGGCCTGTTCTGGATGTCTGACAAGGATCCCTAAGACCCGCCTTTCCGCAGACAGATCCGTCAGCGGCTCCTGGGGAGCTTCTATGTCCTTTGGTCTTACCGCCATAGTCTCACCTCTACAACTCTTCTGTCCTCAAAATTTCTAACAATCCCCGAAAATCCCTGACACCCTGAACATACCACTGGCGCAATTGTTGTTCAATGGTATGGAGTGAAGCCAAGGAGTTACGCTTGGTCACATAGTCCACGGCATAGGCAATTACATCGGCGGCTACACCCTTGGCCTCCAACCAAAATCGCAGTTTGGCCCTTTGCATCGGGCTCAAGGTGCCTAAACGTTTTTCATAGACATCCACCACCGCGGCCACGTCAGCCTCTAAGGCCTCCCGCCTCAGGTCCCCGGAATTGGTCTGGGGCAGGCGCCCTTCGGGAAGTCCTTCCAGCACCGCAGCCTCCGAGGGAAAGTCGGGGGGAACCTGTTCCATCCCGTCCCCGGGAGCCTCCTGGGGATACAACAGAGTGCAGGTCTGTCCCTCCACGGAGACAAGGTTGTTTTCCACCAACAGGCAAAAGCCCTGCTGCACCCGAAAACTGTCCCACTCCAGTTGATCCTGCAGCCAACTGAGGACATCAACGGCTTCACCCTGCTGCAGGGTGTGGCTCAACAGCTGGAGATAGATCCAGACGATCACTCCATCAAGGCCAACCCGTTGTTTGTAGTCAAGCAAGAGAGATTCCGGCACCGTGATTTGGCGTGTGTTTTGCCTTACATTCCAAGTCCACTCAGAATTCAAGCTAATCATCCTCTGATCAGAGCTCGTTTGCCGCGGCAAAGACCACAACATCCGCCGGGTAGAATTGACTGGTATTCATCACTTCGCCAATTCCACAGTCTTGTCCTGCCCCCACCTAGCCATGGTCCCCGTCCTCAGTCTAGGTAGCTGGTGCGATTGCGTTGTTTGTCCTGGTGCCGCTCTAGAGCTAACTCCACCAATCGATCCAGAAGCTGGGGATAACTCAGACCCGACACTTCCCAGAGCTTGGGGAACATGCTGATCGGGGTAAAGCCGGGAATGGTGTTAATTTCATTGACATAGACCTTCTCGTCCTCGATCCCGACAAAAAAGTCTACCCGGGCCATACCCGCGCAGTCCACTGCCTTGTAGACCTGCAATGCCAAATTACGTACTTCCTCTGTGGCCTTTTCACTGATCCTGGCGGGGATAATCAATTGGGAGTCACTGTCTTCATACTTGGCGGCATAATCATAAAACTCCCGATCGGGGACAATCTCCCCCAACACCGAAGCCTTGGGGTGGTCATTACCCAGAACTGCACACTCCACCTCTCGACTGGGGGGAGCGCCTTGCTCAATCACTAGTTTCCGGTCAAATTGACAGGCCAAGTTGATGGCCGCCTCAAGGCTTTCTCGATCATGGGCCTTGCTGATCCCAACGCTGGAGCCCAGGTTGGCGGGTTTAACGAAGCAGGGAAAGCCCAGTTCCTCCTTGACCCGGGCCAGGACCTCCTCGGGCTGAGTCTCCCATTGCCATCGCAACACCACCAGATAGGGCAGCTGCGGCAGACCATGGGCCTCCAAAAGGGCCTTGGTCATCGCTTTGTCCATGGCCACTGCTGAAGCGGTAACCCCTGCGCCCACATAGGCAATGTTGGCCAGTTCAAAGAGCCCTTGAATACTGCCATCCTCTCCATAGGTGCCGTGGAGTACCGGGAAGATCACGTCCAGCTCCTCCTGGATCACTTCGGAAATCTTGGCCTCATCGATGCTCACCAGCTTCTGACTGGTGGGATCCGGTAGGAGAGAAACGGGAAGCAAGTCGGTATCAAGGCGGCTTTCCAGCGCGGGCAGGGCCCCTTCCCCCATCAACCAGCGACCGGCCTTGTCGATCCCGATGGGGATCACCTCATACCGCTCCCGATCCAGATACTTAAGTACCGACCGAGCCGACGTTAGGGACACCTCATGCTCTCCGGAACGGCCGCCAAAGACCACTCCAATTCTAATTTTTCGTGCCATAACCACTACCACCTCATTCTCTAGCTGTGCCAATACCGACGGGTACAGCCGCCGGCCTATCCTTCATGACTCTCATTTTATGTATATTGTGCCTACAAGGGGTAAACAACTCACATCGAAGAAGTGGGACCAATAATTCCCTGCCCAGTATCACTTTCCTCCTGCCCCTTGGGAAAAAAGGTATGGGATTCCACTTTGTTGAAATAATGACGGTAAAGGACATGTCACCTGCACGAGGTGTTTTCGATACTATCAAGCAACATAAGTAGAAGGGGGCTTCAGCATTTGAACTATGGGAAAACCTGGGAGCAAATTGCTGAGCTGCAGCGAAGCGTAAATCAAAAGTTGACGGAACTAATGGAACTGATTGATGTCAATCTCTTCGACACCGGACCGATTAGGGACTACAAAGAAGAAGCCAGCAACGTGATTATCCGAGCGCAGCGGGAGTTCAATCACGTTTGCAAGGTTTATCTGCAGGACCTAACCAATAAAACAAAGGAGTGACCGACATGCCACAGACCAAGACCTTCGGTTTCGTCCTTACCTCCGCCGAAGGCAAGCGCCTCATCGCCAAGGGCGTCGCCGCCTTGCCCTGCGTCCAGCAGGCCCTGGCCGAGGGTACCATTATCATTGGGTATGGAACCACCAACGGCTTTATTGCTGAAGAGCTCACCGGTCAACCCATCGACAAGGGCCGCTATGCTGCGGGAATTGTCGCGGGAGGCCAGTGGACCGTCACCGACAGCGATTCCCGTCTACCTACCATCGTGCTGGAAAAGGGTACCACTAGCTCCACCCCATGGCTGGAAGCCCTGGCCAACTTTACTGCCGATGATGTGTTTATCAAAGGGGCTAACGCCATCGACCTTGAGGGTAATGCCGGTGTCTTGGTGGGATCCCCTACCGCCGGTACCTGTGGAGCGGCCCTAGGCACGGTGTACGCCAGTGGTGCCCATTTGGTGGTGCCCGTTAGTTTGGAGAAACTGATTCCTTCCGTTCCCTTGGCGGTGCAAACCCTGGGCATCTCCCGTCTCGACGAGTGTACCGGCCTTAAGGTGGGAATGTATCCCATGGTTGGTGGCGAGATTATTACCGAAGTCGAGGCCCTGGAACTGCTCTTTGACGTTGAAGCAGTGGCGGTCTCCGCGGGAGGCATCGGCGGTAGTGAAGGCGCCATTGGCCTGGCCGTTACCGGATACCCCGAGACCATCGATGAGGTCAAGGAGCTAATCGATGAAATCCAAGGAGAAGCGGCCCTTCCCGATCCCCGGTAAGTCTTAGGATAGAGATCGCTGCCAACACCGGGCTAACCCTCCGGAAAGCAGCCACCAGAGAGTCCATATTAAAGGTCCACAAGGCACCCCACGAATTAGCGAGGTGCCTTTTTTCCTATCGTCATACAGCTCCCGGAATTCCCGGTGAATGGGAGTAAAGGGATGGTGCCAGGGGCCTTTGCTTTGCCTCACTGAAAATATGGGCAAAGGCTTCCTCAATCCGGTCTATAGCCACAACCTCCAGCCCTTGGATATCCGAGGGGACATCGGGGAGGTTATCGGCAGGGATCAAGACCTTACGGACATTGGCCCGCATCGCTCCGTAAAGCTTTTCTGGGATCCCACCTACGGGTCTCAGCCTACCTTGGATGGAGATCTCTCCCGTTACCGCCACATCTTGGCGAATCGGGCGTCCTTTCAGGGCACTGATCATCGCCAGGACCACCGCGGCTCCTGCCGAAGGTCCATCGATGCGGCCGCCGCCCACCACGTTGACGTGTAAATCGTAATCCGCCAAGGTCTCACCGGTGACCAAGCGGACTACGGAACTGGCGTTAAACACCGAATCCTTGGCCATGGACCCTGCAGTATCGTTGAAGCGGATGGCACCCTGCCCCGGCGCCTTAGCGGAAAAGGCCACCGCTTCCACTTCGATAATGGATCCGATAAACCCACTGACTCCAAGGCCCAGAATTCTACCCACCTCTTCTCCTTCAAAGGCCTGCAAAGAGGTGTGAAAGGACAGTCGCCCTACCCGGGCCACTTCCTCCACCATTGCCCGGGTAATCACTACGCCCTCGGCCTCTCCCTCTTGTTCATGCAAGGCCATCCCATAGGCATCGGCCAAAATTCCCGTGGCCTTACGTCCCTCCACCGTCAGCTGCGCGATCAGGTCAGCCACCCCTGGTTCTAAGGCAGCTCCCAGTCGCTGCGAGGCATTGGTGACAATGGTCTTTACATCCTCCACCGATAGGGGATGGAAAAATACTTCGGCACACCGAGAACGCAGGGCCGGGTTAATCTCGTGGGGAGCCCGGGTGGTGGCACCGATAAGGACAAAGTCCGCGGGAGCTCCTTCCTCAAAGAGCTTTTTAATATACTTGGGTAGATTGGGATCTAAGGGATCGTAATAGGCCGAATCAAAGTAGACCCGCTTGTCCTCTAAAACCTTGAGCAGCTTATTTTGCAGAATGGGATCCATTTCTCCGATCTCATCGATAAACAAAACTCCCCCATGGGCCTCGGTCACCAGTCCCAGCTTGGGTTCCGGTACACCACCCTCGGCCAGTTCTCGGGTGGCTCCCTGGTAGATAGGATCATGGACCGAACCCAGCAAAGGATTGGTAACCTCCCTCGGATCCCACCGCAAAGTGGTGCCATCAACCTCCACAAACTTCGCCTCAGGAGAAAAGGGACTGTGCTTCATCGCCTTCGCGGCCTCCAAGGCAAGGCGCGCCACCGTGGTCTTTCCTACTCCTGGAGGGCCATAAAGGATGACATGCTGAGGATAGGGAGACACGCATTTGGCAAATAGGGCCCGAATGGCCGAGTCCTGACCGACAACCTCTTCCACCGTACCGGGCCGGAGCCGCTCGGAAGCGGTCTTGGTTAACTTCCGCCGCTCCAGCCTCTCTAGTTCCGCGTACCGCTTCAAGGTATGGGGATTGTCGGGGCCCTTGCCCTCTTGCAAGACCTGCTTGCGCAGTTCCTTGACGTACTCCTCCTGCCGCTGCTGCATCTTCTCTGCCACTTTTTTCTCAATGCGTTGTTCTACCGTTTTCCTTGCTACCAACTCCGCCAAGTAGTCTTCCAGCTCGGCAATGAGATTGGATAATTCTACCCGCATGGGTATCCTCGCTAGTGTGGGGTCCTCCTTGACCAAGCGCTGCAGCCCCAGTACCCGCTCCTCTAGAATATCGGAGCGCATCAGGTGTAGGGCGTCAACTTTGCCCGCTCGCAGGATCAGCCCTTCCCGACCATACAGGTTGGTCAAGACATCGTAGAGAGCATCGACCTGTGCCGCCAGCTTGTCTGTATCCCTGACTCGACGCACGGCCCGCGGGCTTCTTGGTTTGAATCTAGACAGAAGATGGTTAAGCTTCACGCCGGAACCCCTTTCTAATTAGGGCAGGACTAGCCTGCCCAAGAAAACGAGGCGGAGTTTCTCCGCCCCAATTGTCCTTTATGACTCAGCCTCTACCTGGACCGTCAATTCCGCCACTATACCGGGAAGCAAGCGAATGGGAACCCGATAACTGCCGAGACTCTTGATGGGTTCCGCCAGCTGCACCCGGCGCTTGTCGACTTTGACACCCCTTTGCTTTAAGCCGTCGACAATATCGGTAGAGGTGATTGACCCGAAAAGTTTGCCGCCGTCGCCGGTTTTAGCCTTGAGCACCAAGGGTTTGGACTCAAGCTCCTTGGCCAGCTCTTGGGCCTCTATCTCTTCCCGCTTGGCCTTTTGACTTTGGACCCTGCGTTCCTCCTGCACCTGCCGCAGAGCTGACTTAGTAGCCTCGATGGCCAATTTGCGGGGGAAAAGGAAATTACGGGCATATCCTTCGGCCACCTTCACGACCTCGCCCTTTTTTCCTAAGCCCTTGACATCTTGCTGCAGGATGACTTCCATATCATCGCCTCCTGTCACTGATTGTCTTGCCTCTCCAACTTACGCCAGTCAAACCATGTATCCAAGACACCGAGGAAAATGAGCATCGTGGCAACGGGAGAAGTGATTGCTAAAAACAATAATAAGACCCGAATAAAGGTGGCAACCTGCCAATTGTTAAGGAACCACCAGGCAATGGCCATCCCTTGCAGCAAGTACACGTAGTTGAAGATTATCTCTAGGTTCATCGCCACTTGCAGCAACAAGGGATTGTTCTGGGTCTGAAGAATCAACAGTAAAGCCTTGGCCAGGATAAATCCCCACACCAAATAGCTGGCGAATTTCCAGTTCCCAAAGGGTTGAAACCAAGGTACTTCCTTGGAGGTAAAGCGTCGCAGTAGGGTTCTGGTGAGCCAGTAGTTGACAAAGGTAATGCCAATCCCCGTCAGCACCACCGCCGAGGGCAGGATGGTTTTCATCATCGCAATTAACTCAGCTACCGATACCCCACCGAGAATTTGACTGGTATCTACGCCCATACTCTCATACAGAGAGTAGGCATACTCAAAACTTTCCTCCATCATCTCAAAGCTGCGCTCCACCAGGTCGGCGCCAAAGAACAACATCGCTACGCCCGTTAGCAGCACTAAAGCGATTACCGCAACACCGGATCCAATTACCATCACCATCGGGGCCGATTGATTCTCCCGCAATGCCCCACCAATGGCTATCCCCACCAGCCCAATCACCAAGAGGAAGATAAAGGTGGTCACCATGGTGCCAAAGAACCCGGAGATCATCGCGGCAGTAACAGAAACTAGAATTCCGGCTCGCAACCCGTGCCGGTACACCAAAATGGCAATGGGAACGGGAACGATGAACAGCAGATAGCTGAAAAAGTATACACCCAGCAGAGCCAAGACAACGGTAATGGCCGCGAGCATAGCCCCTTCCGTTAGGGATCTCGTGTCCATCGGAGTTTTCACCGATTATCACCTCGGATTTCCTCAGAGTACCGAGCTAAGGCCGAGAAATCACCAAACCATTCTTCGATCTCGTGGGATTGTTCAATATTCGCCTTCACTTTGCTCGCAATCTTGGCGTCCAGGGTCGCAAACCCGATGCCCAACCTCTCGGCCAAAATATAGGCGGTGACCACAATCCCCGCCAAGGAGTCTAGAATCTTGTCCTCTGCACCCCGGACTAGTCCTCGCATCAGCTCACCGGTGCCACTTACTAATTCGGCCTTGAGCCACTCAACGGTTCTAATGTTCTTGGCGATACCTATCTTCTGATTCGGCAGTGGCACTGACAACCCCTCCTGGCAACAATATGTAGGTCCACGGCAGCGCTAGAGACAAAAAAGAGGAGCATATAGCCCCTCCCTTTTCCGGCTCATAGGTGCAGCCGTGTTTTGCCAAAATACTGTGTTTCTTACTCTATCGTAAAGGGCAAAAGGGCAACTTGCCGCGCCCGTTTGATAGCAGTGGTTAGCTGGCGCTGATGCCGAGCACAATTACCGGAAATTCGCCGTGGGAGAATCTTACCCCGCTCCGTCATATACCGGCGGAGACGTCCCACATCCTTGTAATCGATGGTTCCAACTCTATCAACACAGAACGCGCAAATCTTCCTCTTTCCTCTGCGGCCCCGTCTGCGATCTCTGGCCACTTAGCTCACTCCTTCGGAAGATTAAAAGGGTACTCGATCGATAATACCCAAGTCGTCCTCTAGTCCGGCAGAGCCTTGATTCTGGGAATCGCCGGCGCCCCTATCCAAGAACCGAACGTCATTGGCGACCACTTCCGTCACCCAGCGCCGGGTCCCGTCTTGAGCTTCATAGGAACGCACCTGAATTCGACCCTCTACTGCAACTAAACGACCTTTGCTTAAGTAATTGGCGCAGGTCTCTGCCTGTTTATCCCAGACGACAATGGGGATGAAATCTGCTTCACGTTCGCCGGCTTGATTGGTGAAAGGTCTATCCACCGCGAGCCGAAAATTGGCTACTGCGGTCCCGGACTGGGTATATCGCAACTCAGGATCGGCCGTTAACCGACCTATCAATATCGCCTTGTTTAGCATGAGGCTCCCCCTCCATATTCACACCTAAGTCCTATCCGGCGACGACAACTGTTATGCTACTTCTCGGACGATCAGGTAACGAATGACTTCGTCGGTGATCTTGATAATCCGCTCGAGCTCCATCGCCGTTGGACTGTCAGCGGTAAACTTGATCACAACATAGAAGCCTTCGGTGAACCCCTTGATTTCATAGGCCAGCCGCCGGTTACCCCAGGTATCGGTTTCCCGAATCTCTCCCCCACCGTTGGTGATGATGTCGGTGAAACGGGTGAGAATGGTCTCAACGGCTTCCTCTTCTAAATTGGGTTGCATAATCAGCATGATCTCGTATGGGCGCACCTTAGCTCCACCTCCTCCCTATGGGCATTGGCCCCGGACAACCCCGGAGCAGGGATTAACACATTACAGTATATCATTGCCGGACAAGGGACGCAATGGCAATCTTCCCGTTACTAGCTAACATTGAAGCGAAACAGCACCACATCACCGTCGGCGATCTCGTAGTCCTTACCTTCAGATCGGACCAAACCTTGGTCCCGGGCAGCGGCAAAGGAGCCCTGTTGGAGCAAATCCTTGTAGGATACCACTTCTGCCCGAATAAAGCCCTTTTCCATATCAGTATGAATCTTCCCCGCGGCCTGCGGCGCCTTGGTGCCCCGCTTGATGGACCAGGCCCGGGTTTCCGGTCCCTTAACGGTGTAAAAGCTCAATAAATCCAGCAATTGATAACTGGCGGTAACTAGTTTACCCAAACTTAGCTCAGAGATCCCCAATTCTGACTGAAAGGCCGCAGCTTCTTCGGGATCCATCTCCATCAGTTCCGCCTCAATGCGAGCACTGACGGTGACCACTTCGCTTCCTTGCTCCCGGGCGTAGGCTCGCAGTTCCTCCAAGGGTGCCAAGGGCTCCGTCTCATCGGCAATGAGCCAGTCTTCATCGACATTGGCTGCATACAACACCGGTTTGGCAGTGAGGAGGAACAACTGGGACAGCCACTGGGCATGTTCCTGGGAGGTGGTCCGCAGCATCCTGGCTGGCTTGCCGGAGTCCAATAGAGCCTCCAGCTCCTCTAACCAGGCCATCTCCCTCCGGTACCGTTCCTCTCCCGTCTTGAGCATCCTGGCGGTTTTCTCCTTCCGATTGGCCACCGTGGCCATATCCGCCAAAAGCAGCTCTAGCTCCACGGTCTTGGCATCCCGAACAGGGTCGACGCTGCCTTCAACATGGGTAATATTGCTGTCACTAAAGCAGCGCACCACTTGCACAATGGCATCCACTTCCCGGATATGGGCAAGAAATTGGTTTCCCAGGCCCTCCCCGGTACTGGCGCCTCGCACCAACCCGGCGATATCCACAAACTGGACCACTGCCGGGGTGAGTTTTTCCGGCTGAATCACCTCTGCAATGGCCTCTAACCTCGGATCGGGGATGGCCACCACCCCGATGTTGGGTTCAATGGTACAAAAGGGGAAGTTTTCCGCCGGTGAATGACTGCGAGTCAGGGCGTTAAACAAAGTGGATTTTCCGACATTGGGCATCCCCACGATTCCTAAACTAAACATTGCTTTCCCCCCGCTCCTCCGCTCCGGAAGAATTGGTGCTGATTATTTCCTTGAGAGCCCTTTCGAACTTACGCCGGGGGATCAGCATCACCCGCCCGCAATTCAGACAGCGCAGCCGAAAATCCATCCCCACCCGCATGATCTCCCAATCATAGCCGCCACAGGGATGGGGCTTGCGCAGGCGCACTTGATCTCCAATGTGATACTTATCTTCCATTATTAGGTCACCTCGATGGGTATGATTTCTCCCTTTGCCAATTCCAATCCTTTCCCATTGGGGAAACTGAAGTTTTGGGCAGGTCTTGGTACCCCGACCCCGAAGATCACCTATATTCACTAGAACCCAAAAAAGGAGTGGATTAGTACTTGAAGAACCAAAGACAGCTAGTCACGTTGGCACTACTGGCGGTGTTTACTTTGGCCTTTGCCGCGGTGGGCATCGCTGCGCAGCAGGAGTCGGAGTCCATTGTCGCCGTCAACGGAACCCCGATTACCACCGATGTCTTTTACTCTACGTTGGAGCGAGCCGCGGGGGATCAGGTGATCCAGCAACTGATTATCGAAACCCTCTTGCTCCAGGAAGCCGAGGCCCAGGGTGTTATGCCCACCGATGATGAAGTTGAGATGCAGCTGCTGTTAATGAAGAGTCAATTTGGCAATAATGATCAGATTTTTGCTCAGTACTTACGTCAATACGGTATCGATGAAGCTCGGCTGAGAGAGGAAATTGTCCTCACCTACGTCCTCAATCGCCTCGCGGTCCTGGGAGTTACCGTCACCGAGGAGGAGACCAGGGAATTTTTCGAGGCCAACAAAGATGAATTGGTCCGAGTGCGAGCTCGCCACATCCTGGTAGATACCGAAGAAGAGGCCCGGGAGATTTTGGCTCAACTCCAAGCCGGCGAGGACTTTGCCGCTTTGGCCCAGGAGTATTCCCAAGATGGTAGTGCCGCCAGCGGTGGTGACTTAGGCTTCTTTGGTAAGGGACAGATGGTGCAGCCCTTCGAGGACGCGGCCTTTGCCTTGGCTGAAGGGGAGATCAGTGACGTAGTTCAGTCCCAGTTTGGCTACCACCTGATTAAGCTGGAGGAGCGTCAGGAACCGGAGTTTTCCGACGTGGAAGAAAGCCTCCGCCAACAGCTAATTAAGGGCAAGGCCAAAACCCAAGAGGAGGTTATTAACGGCTTGATCGCCAAGGCCGATATCGAGGTCTTCTGGGATCGCTACTCCCACCTAGAGCAGCATCCCTAAAGTCTAGAAAAACAAATTGAACGTAAGAGCGGGGAGGTCACCCTTTGGTGGATCTCCCCGCTCTTGTTTAGTCCTTGTTGTGATCTCATCATTGTTTCCCGCAGCTTCGGGGTCTTACCGATAACTACCTTCATACAGGGAAACTCCGTCCGGATCTCGATCCCCCTTGGCAAAGCTCACCCTTGAGATTGGGGCTGCCACTGGTACCGCACATCGGGTTGGCGGGCGGCCTTGGTTTCGTCTAACCGCCGGACAAGGGTACTGTGGGGCGCCTCCAAGAGGAGATTGGGATCCTCCTGGGCCTCCCGGGCAATCTGCTTCATCACTGCGATGAAGTGATCCAAGGTCTCCTTACTCTCCGTCTCCGTGGGTTCGATCATCATCGCTTCATCGACAATCAGCGGGAAATAGACGGTGGGAGCGTGGATCCCGTAATCCAATAGTCTTTTGACCAGATCCAAGGTCCGCACCCCATGGGCAGCTTGCCGACTGCCGCTCAGTACGAACTCATGTTTGCAGAACCGGTCATAGGGAAGAGCAAAGTCCTCCTTGAGTTTGGCCAGCAGGTAGTTGGCGTTGAGCACCGCTACTTCGCTGACTCGCCGTAATCCTTCAGCTCCCTGGCTGAGAATATAGGCATAGGCTCGAATCGCCACTCCAATATTCCCATAGAAATTCTTAATCTTGCCAATGGACTTGGGCCGTTGATAGTCCAGGGCATATCCCTGCTCCCCTTTGACCACCCTAGGGACCGGTAGGTAGGGAACTAAATCCTCCCGGACACAAATGGGGCCCGCTCCTGGACCTCCCCCGCCGTGGGGCGTTGAGAAGGTCTTGTGAAGGTTGAAGTGCACGATATCAAAACCCATGTCTCCGGCGCGGCTGATCCCCAAGATGGCGTTGGCATTGGCCCCATCATAGTAAAGTAGGCCGCCGGCCTGATGGACCAGCTCGGCAATTTCCCGGGTATTCTCGTCAAAGAGCCCCAAGGTGTTGGGGTTGGTTAGCATCAGCCCAGCGGTCTGGGGTCCCACTGCCCGGCGTAGGGCCTCCAGGTCCATTCCTCCTCGATTATCGGAGGGAATCTCGACAACCTCATAGCCGCACATGGCGGCACTGGCGGGATTGGTGCCATGAGCGCTGTCGGGAATAATGATCTGGGTTCTTTGCTCCCCCTCTCCCCGATCCCGATGGTAGGCCTTAATCAAAAACAGTCCCGCCAATTCCCCGTGGGCACCGGCAGCCGGCTGCAAAGTACAGGCCGCTAACCCCGAGATCTCACAGAGCATGTCTTCCAGCTGGTAAATCAATTCCAACATGCCCTGCACCGTCTCCTCGGGCTGGTAAGGATGAAGATCGGCAAAGCCCCCCTGGGAGGCGATGTCCTCGTTCACCTTAGGGTTGTACTTCATCGTGCAGGAACCTAAGGGGTAAAAGCCCACGTCCACCGCGTGGTTTTTCCGAGACAGAAGGGTATAATGACGCACCACCTCGGGCTCAGAAACCTGGGGCAAAGGCACCGGTTCCTTCCGCAGCAGGGCAGCGGGAATCAACTCCGTGATCTCCTGTTCGGGAACGTCTAGGTCCGGGAGCCGGTAACCCCTTTTTCCTGATTGACTGAGATCAAAAATCGTGGAAGAGCTTCCATCAATCATTGGCCATCAACCCCTCCCACAAAGAAACTAAGCCATCGAGCTCAGCTCGAGTCCGCTTTTCGGTCACCGCCATCAGCAGCGTCCCTTCCAAGGAGGGAGCGATGGACTCCGGCAGGAAGGGCATCTTCCCCAGGTTCAAGCCCGGCAGATATCCTGCCTCCAGGGACTTGGCCCACAGGGTGTCCAGGTCCATTTTCGGGCGGAAAACAAATTCATTGGCAAAGGGTCCCGACCAGACCAAGTCTCCTAACCCCTTGGTGGTCAACTGATTGGCTAAGTAATGGGCCTTTTGCACACTTTGATAGGCCACATCCTTCAGTCCCTCGGGGCCCAGCAGGGCTAAGTAAATGGTAGCCGCCAGGGCGTTGAGGGCCTGGTTGGAGCAGATATTGGAGCTGGCCCTTTCCCTGCGAATATGTTGTTCTCTAGCCTGCAGGGTGAGGACGTAACCCACCCGTCCCTCCAGATCTGTAGTCTTGCCGACGATTCTGCCCGGCAATCGCCGTAAGTACTTGGCCTTGGCAGCAAAAAAGCCTAATGTCGGCCCACCATAGTGCAGGCGCCCACCCAGGGGCTGCCCCTCGCCGACGACGATGTCTACACCGACCTTTCCGGGACTGGTCAATAATCCCAACATGATTGGGTTGGCGCAAAGGATGAACAATGCGCCCACTGACTGCGCGGCCTCGGCGATGGGCAGAAGGTCCTCAACTTGACCGACGAAGTTGGGCTGTTGGACAACCACCGCCGCGGTTTCCTTGTCTACCAGGGCTGTGAGCTTTCCTAGATCGGTTCTTCCCTCCCGGCTGGGAGCTATCGTGATTTCCCACCCCTGGGCAGCAGCATAGGTCTTTGCTACTGCCAGATGATCGGGATGAACCGTATCGAGGAAAACCACCCGATCCCGCCGAGTTGTTGCCCTGGCAATCCCCACCGCCTCAACAATAGCGGTTCCGGCATCGTAAACCGAGGCATTGGCTACATCCATTCCCGTCAAGAAGCAAACAGCCGACTGATACTCATAGATCGACTGCAGTGTACCTTGGCTAACTTCCGCCTGGTAGGGGGTATAGGCAGTGTAAAAATCGGATCGGCCTACTAAGTGGGCTACCGCCGCAGGGATGTGGTGATCGTAAAGCCCAGCACCTAAGAAGGATACCAACTGCTCGGTGCTTTGGTTTCTCCCCGCCAATTGCCGGCAGTGCCGAACAAGTTCCGCCTCCGATAGGGCCTGAGGCAAAGACAGCTCCCGCTCTAGGCGCATTTCCCGGGGAATATCGGCGAAGAGTTCATCGATGGAACTCACTCCGATGGCAGCTAACATCTCCTCTTGGTCTGACTGAGTAATTGGGATGAAGCTCATACTGATCCCACCTAATTCAAAGTCGTTGTTACTCGTTAGTCAGCTCTTCATACTCTGCGGGCGATAGGAGTTTCTCAACCTCTTGGGGATTAGACATGCTCACCTTGGCAATCCACCCCGCCCCGTAACAATCCTCGTTGACCGCTTCTGGAGTATCCTCCAGCTGGGCATTGACTTCCACCACGGTACCGGACACGGGACTGAAAATGTCGGACACAGCCTTGACGGACTCAATGACGCCCAGGGGATCTCCCGCGGCCACTTCTATATCTGTCTCCGGCAATTCAACAAAGACCACATCCCCCAACTCCGATTGAGCAAAGTCCGTGATCCCGATTACCGCCACATCTCCCTCAACCCTGACCCATTCATGATCCTTGGAGTACTTTAAATCTGCAGGAACACTCATAACTGCACCCTCCATCTAGAGTGATATGTAAGATTCTAATTACCGCTTTACCCTCGGTTGGACAAAGGGCTTCTTTACTACGGTACCCGGCATTCTGGTGCGTCTAACCTCGATTTCTAACTGCTGCCCCTCCTGGGAGTATTCCGCCGGCACATAGGCCAGACAAATGGGTTGCTGTAATGTGGGTGACCAGGTTCCCGAGGTCACTTCGCCCACCAGAGTATCGCCAACATAGACGGGGTAGCCCATTCTGGGAATACCCGCCCGGCGTCCCTCCACCTGGGGAGGTATGGTAATGGCCACTAACTTACGGGTCACTCCCGATTCTTTGATGGCGGCAATGGCATCTCGACCGATAAAATCCTTGTCCAGTTTGACGATCCAGCCCAGTCCCGCCTCTAAGGGATTGGTGCGTTCACTGATATCGTTCCCGTATAGGCAGTAACCCATTTCCAGCCGCAGGGTATCTCTGGCCCCCAGCCCAACGGGGATCAGATCCTCCTTGCCAAAGGCCATAATCCGTTTCCACAACATCGTGGCAACGGCCGGCGGTAGGTAAATTTCAAACCCATCCTCTCCGGTGTACCCGGTACGGGAAATCATAATCTGCTTCCCTTGGTAACTACTCATCATAAAGGTGTAGTAGCGTAACTCCGCGATCTCGGGACCAAGGGTTTTGACCAGTATCTCCTCTGAGGCAGGCCCCTGCACCGCGATCAGGGCCGTCTCATTGGAAACATCGTCGATGACAACACCCCGCTCCGGCCGATGCCGACGCAACCACCGCAGATCCTTATCCTTGTTGGCAGCGTTGACCACCAGTTCATATCCCCAAGGATGGCGATAGATCAAGATGTCATCAACTATTCCTCCCTCCTCATTGCACAAGAGGGAGTACTGGATCTGCCCCACTTCCAGACGCTCGAGATCATTGGTAGTGCATCCCTGGAGAAAGTCATGGGCCTTGGAACCGGAAATGCGGATCTCACCCATATGGGACAGATCAAAGATCCCGGCCTTCTCCCGCACAGTTTTGTGTTCCTCTAAAACACCGGAGTATTGTACCGGCATCAACCAACCGGCATATTCCACAATCCTAGCGCCCAGTCCCCGATGGGCTTCATACAAAGGAGTTTTTTGAGCGCCATTTCCAACTGCCATTTCAGTCGCCTCCAGTCGGACAAGATCAGACAGAAACAATGGATTCTACTTTTCTCGGATACGCCCAGTATCCGTTGTAGGAGAGGAATCCGCACAGTTCACTGGACCCAGCGTATACTAAAGCAGATCTGACAACGGAAGGATTGACACAGCCTATGGGACTTATCAGCTGGATACTAAACCCCATACTACGCCGAGCCGGAAAGACCGTATTAATAGTGATCAAACGCAATCGCGCATAGCGGTGGATGCCAAGGGGTACTGTATCCCTTAACTTTCATGCAGTAACAAGGCAGTTTGTACCACTATGTGTGAAACTCCACCGTCGGTGACATCGTCGCCGACGGTTTTTTCTTGGTACTGGGGTTCTCCTCCTTTGCAGGTTTTCCTGCTCTATGGGGCTACCCGCAAAACCCTATGCCGGGGAGGATACACCGTCTCTTCGACCTTAGTACTTGCCAACACCCTCTGACCGGTCTCATCCATCACCACCCGATATACCTCCACCCGGTATCCTGGTCTACCGGCGTCAACCTCTTTCCAGGCTCCGGGGGGTAAGGTGGGATCCTCTACTGTCCTGGTTTCTGGCTCAATCAAGCCGACTAATCTGCTCTGTAATTGCACGCGGTGGTTATCGGTGGGAGTTCCATAGAAGGCTATTTCCAATTGGTTATCGGTGACGTTGGTGTCAATGAGAAGGTGATGGGAACGGGTGTTGGTGAATTGAAAGTCGATGTAATCGTAGGCGACAGTGGCATCCTGTCCCAGGGGTACGTAGGTCACCGGAAGGGAATGGGCCACCCGATTAGTGACCGCTAAGTCTGCGAGAAGAACTACGTTATATAGGGTGGTGGAGACCTGACAGACCCCTCCCCCTATTCCCGGTAACAGCTCACCGTCGATAATCACCGGAGCCGGTCGATATCCATATCGGGCTGAGCGGGGACCGGTGGTCCTGTTAAAGGAGAAGGTCTCCCCGGGAGCAACCAATACATTCTGTAGGGCCTGGGCGGCCAGAAGGATATTGTGGCTGCGATCGACATCATCGGGATCAAACTCAGTCACATAGCTAGCTACCTTGGCAGTGATTCCCATGGATTCAGCTTGGGCGGTAGTAAGGGCAGGAGGCACATCGATCAGGGCTACCTCCACCACCCGATGGGACAACGAGCGGCAGGCAGCCAGAAAATCCGCCTCCAATTGTTGGTAATCAACGACCACTCCCGATTGGGAGGGCACGATTGAGACCCGATCCTCAGAAATGACAAACTGAGCATCCACCGGGTCCGTCTCAATGGCCGCGACAATAGGCTGAAGACTCTCCGCGAGTTTGGCGTAGTTTACCGTTAGAATCAGAGGAATTTCCAAACCGTAATTTCTAATCTTGTGGCGCATCCGCCACCGAGTCACGAAGGAACCGGTGTTACCGGCCTCCACCGCCCGGCGTAATACCGCGGCGGTATCCACCAGGACTCCGCAGTCTCGGGGAATTACGCTCCAGCTCTGGGTACCGGCGATAACTTCGACGGGCCGGGCGGCGAAGTCACTAAAATACCCACTGAGATAAGCCGCCGCGGTTTGCTCCGTGAGACCTCCCAGCTGCCAGCCGTGGATTTGCACCCCGGGAAGGATGGTGGTCTGGCTCGCTCCAACTAGGTAAGCGTTGACGGTGACGGGAAGGGCTAGCACCGTAAGGATAACAAATAACCAAAGGTTGAATTTAACCAGATATCCTTTGATCATTGAAACCATACAACCGGCCCTCCTTTGCATATTCCCTATGGGGCAAGACTGGTGATCAGCCTCCTATGGATCGAGAGATCAGATAGAAAATGAGTACCCCCAGACCCACCATGATCGCCCAGGCAATATTCCGCTGCTTCTTTGGGACCTTTTGCAAGTCGCTCTTGGCGTAATTGCGCTGCAGGCGAGCTGCCTTTTTCAGGTTGTTGATGGACTCTCCGATATCCCCCTTCTCCCTTAAAGCCACCCCGAGATTATGGTAAGCGGTGGGAAAGTCAGGGTCGGCCTTGATGGCCCTCTTGTAAAACTCAATGGCCTGGTCCAGGTTCCCGGCCTCCTTAGCGAGATTGCCCAAATTGCTGTAGGCCGGTGCGTTTTTGTCATCGAGACGAATAGCCATCTCCCAGCACTCTTTGGCCGCTGCCTTATCCCCCATGCGGATCTTGGCCACTCCCAACTTACTCCAGGCCTTCGCGTTGTTGGGATCTTGCTCCAATATTTCCTGAAACAGCTTCTCCGCATCGCCGAGGTTGTTTTTATCCAACTGAATTTCAGCTTCCAGCAGCCTTTGCTGAAGGTCAGGTTGTTGTCCCTGTCGATGTTCATTCATACTGCAGGATCCTCCAAACTCGTATTTTGCCTAGTTATTGTATTAGTTTCGTTATCAGCTCCAGCATACCTCTATCTAGGCTGGCTAGGGATAGCTAGTTTTAATAACCAGTACCCAAAGAAAACTAAAGCTATATACCCTATCGCCGAGTAAGCGGTACCAACGATTACCACAAATTCAAAGTAGGACAAAGGTAGGGACAAAGCGACTATGGCCGCTGTTAACCAGGAATGCCGCCAAGGGACTTCCTCGGCGAGACGACGAGCCATGCCGTATACATTTACTACCGCAGTGGTTAACATCGCCGCGAGCATCGACAAGATACTTGCCCATCCCAACCAAGGATGTGTCTGCTGGGCTACCACTAAGGTAGGCACTGGGTAGCGGTGGATGTCTGGACCGGCAATCCACAGGGCCAGGGAAACGCAGACCAACAGGAGCGCGATAATTCCCGAACCCAGCCAAGCGCCAAGAACTCCACTTCGCGGAGACACAGAACCACTAATACTGCTTAGGCCGGACATTGCCAGAAAGATGTTATAGGCAGGATGAATCAAGGCAGCCATCCACCAGTGGGTGACATAGGGATTGACGGCTGCTTTCCAGGTGGGCACATGGCTGTACTTCAGCGCTTGACCTAAAGCCTTGCCCCCCAGCCCGCACAAGGTGACGATGAGTACCGGCACAAGAATGACGTTGAATCGGACGACACTGGTGGACGGCCCGGAAGCCACCAATACCACTATCAATGCCGCCAACACCGTGCCTAACATCCGATTAAAACCAGAATGCTGCTCTAAAACGGTACCGGCCCCGGTCAACATCAAGGCAGTACTGATGACAAGAAAACAAAGGAGCATTCCATCAACGGCACGAGCCATCCACCCTGAGGTGGTTCTCATCAGGAGCTCTAGATGAGATCGCACCCGGAGCTCAGCGGCCGTTACCACCACCAGATGGGTGAGTACGCCAAAGAGAAGGCTCGCCAGGAACAATCCCCAGAGTCCCTGCTTACCAAAGGCGACAAAGAACTGCAGAATTTCCTGCCCGGAGGCGAATCCGGCCCCAATCACCGTCCCTACTATAGTAAACCCCACCTGTATAGCGTTCATCCAGTGGTTCACTGGCTTGTGCAAGAGCCACCCCGCCTTTCACCGCATTGTCAGCAAATCCGGCATCCTTTCTTTTCCCGCTATACATGTATAGTTTCAATCGGGACATCATATACTTGTAGCAGCCGTTGTTTGTTATTTCGTTCCAGGATTTTACAGGGAGGAGGAAACCCTATTCATGCAGCTACCTCGAGACATTGTGCGCTCCGACATAACACCAGACACCTATTCCCGAGTTCATGTTGACAACCCCAACGCAGCGCATTACTTAGCCCAGGGACTGTTACATTACATCGAAGGTCGTGGCTTTGCCGCCTCCCATCGACCCTTGGTAGTGGTTTGCGTCGGAACGGATCGGTCTACGGGAGATGCCCTCGGTCCCTTAGTGGGAACGCACCTTGAGGAACTTAATTTGGCTAATATGCATGTGTATGGCACCTTGGAGGATCCTGTCCATGCTACTAACTTGGAAGCTAGATCCAGGGCTATTTACCAGAAACACAAGGGTTCCCTAATCCTTGCCGTCGATGGCTGCCTAGGGAAAAATGAAAGTGTAGGTTTCCTTAGTCTGAAGGGGGGACCTCTCCTACCGGGAACGGGAGTTAACAAGGATCTGCCTGCCATCGGCGAACTGCATTTGATCGGAGTCGTTAATGTCGGTGGATTTATGGAATACTTCGTATTGCAAAACACCCGTTTGTCCTTAGTACTGAGAATGTCTCGAGTGATCGCCAGGGCCCTAGCCCTGACCGCTGAAGCCTTACCAAACCTATCCCCTACTAGAGGCAGAACCAATCTGTTTGCATAGAGGGCTTGACCGTGATGAATGTTCCACGTGGAACAGTGACCTTCGGTGAGGGTTGCCCTTTCCCTTCACTCCGGTGTTCCACGTGGAACACCCGTCTTCACCTCTCTTCTCTCCTCCCTCATGACTGCGAAAAATCTAGCCCTTCGCCGCCGGTCTTCTATAGAAATCGGCAATTTCCCATACAAAGTCACAAAAACCTACAAACAATTATAGCCTCTTCTCATTGTTCCAAGTAAATTTCCAACCCCTTGCGAGACTGGCTGTAACCCTCTTCTCTGGAAAACCCCTTGGTTCCACGTGGAACTTTCCGTGGAACACTGCTCCCACCGGGGATGCAAAAAAATAACCGGACTCAACGTCCGGTCGCCTTTGCAGTATTCTTCTCTGTCATCCCGTTACCCCAAAAGGTCAAGAATCCGATCTAAATCCTCTACTGAATAAAACTCGACTTCGATTTTTCCCTGGCTATATTTTTCATCCTTGGCCTTAATGGTAACCTTGGTGCCCAGGGCCTCCTGCAGTCTTTCCGCCACCGCCCTCAACTCCGGCGGCGGTGAAGAGGCTACACTTCTAGTGCGATTTCGCCGGGATTTCTTGGTCTCCCCGCTAACCAGTTCCTCCAGCTGGCGGACCGACAATCCCTCGGCCAGTACCCGCATGGCATACTCCCGTTGTCCTGTATCCGACAGTGAGGCCAGCACCTTGGCATGTCCAGCGCTTAACTTACCATCAGCCACCAGTTGTCTTACATCAGGGACCAGGGACAAGAGCCGCAAGCTGTTGGCAATGGTGGCCCTACCCTTGCCCACCGCCCGTGCCACCTCTTCCTGGGTAAGGGAGAACTCCTCGATGAGCCTCCGAAAGGCCTCTGCCTCTTCGATGGGATTAAGGTCCTCCCGCTGCAGGTTCTCAATCAAAGCCACTTCCATTACTTCCTTGTCGGTGTAATCACCGACGATGACAGGAACCTTCTCCAATCCCACCATCCGGGCTGCCCTCCATCGTCGCTCCCCGGCAACGATTTCAAACCCTCCGTCAACCTCCCGGACCACCAAGGGCTGGAGCATGCCTCTGGCTTTGATGGATTCTCCCAACTCCTGTAACTTCTCCTCATCGAAGTGCCTGCGAGGCTGGGAACGATTGGGTACCACCAAGTCGATATCTACTTCCTGCAGCCCAGAAGTGCCGGGGTCACTATCCTCCACCTCCAACCGCTGCGGAATCAGGGCTTCTAAACCCTTTCCCAGTGCTTGTCTAGCCACGCTCCACCACCTCCCTGGCCAACCGGCGATACGCCTCGGCACCCTTGGAACTGGGATCATATTGAATAATACTTTCACCGAAACTAGGAGCTTCACTTAGGCGCACGTTGCGGGGAATCACCACATTGAAGACGATAGAGCCAAAGTGTTTTCTCACTTCCTCCACAACCTGCTCCGACAGATTGGTCCTGGCATCATACATCGTCATCAGCACACCCTTGATATCCAGCGTGTCGTTTAGATGGGTCCGAACCAAGCTAATGGTTCCCATCAACTGACTAACTCCCTCCAGGGCGTAATATTCGCACTGGATGGGGATCAAAGCAAAGTCTGCTGCCGTTAAAGCGTTGAGAGTTAGCAAGCCCAGTGAAGGGGGTGCATCAATCAGTACGTAATCGTATTGATCGCGGATTTTATCTATGGCATTCTTCAAGCGGTATTCCCGGGACATCATTGAGACCAGCTCCACTTCAGCGCCGGCCAAATCGATCCGAGCCGGAGCAACATGGAGATTCTCAAGTTCCGTTGCCTGCACCACTTCCCTCAGGGTCGCATCACCGACAATCACATCATAGATGCAGGATTTCACTTCCTGTTTATTAACACCGATACCGCTGGTAGCGTTTCCCTGAGGGTCCACATCCACCAAGAGTACACTCTTACCCAACTCAGCGAGACATGCTCCCAAGTTGACAGCCGTGGTACTCTTGCCGACTCCACCCTTTTGATTCACAATGGCTATTACCTGTCCCAAACCTTTTCTCCCCTTACTGGAATGACACGCAGATAACTCGAGGTCGAGTCTGCCTGTTGGCAATCTTTTCTCCTACTTCTACGGTTCCGTGCGGATGCGGATGACCATTTCCAAGGTGTCGTCAACTACCTGTTCCTTGAAGTCGATGACACTGCCACCCTCCCGCATATCGGCCACCAGCCGCCGAACACTATTGCGCAACAACCGCACATCGGGATGGAATCGCCTTACCTTCTGGGTAGGCTTGTCCTCCTCTAACATCTTACGAACTAGATCTTCTGTTTGTCGTACATTTAATCCATCGCCGACGATCTTCTCCAAGGCCTTGAGCTGATCCGCCTCTGACTTCAGGGATAGCAACGCCCGAGCTTGACGCTCTCCCAACATTTCCTGGGACACGATGTGGCGAACGGATTCCGGCAGCTTCAGCAATCGCAACTTGTTGGCGATGCTGGACTGACTACTCCCCAATCGCTGGGCCAACTGTTCCTGAGTCATTCCAAATTCATCGAGCAAACGACGGTAGCCCTCCGCCACTTCTATGCAGTTCAAGTCCTCCCGCTGCAGGTTCTCGATTAAAGCCAATTCCGCCGAGTTCTTATCGTCCAGTTCCTTCACGATCACCGGAATCTTGTCCCAGCCCAACATGCGGCAGGCCCGCAGGCGGCGCTCTCCCACCACCAGCTCGTAGCGTTCTTCACCGATGGGCCTCACCACCATGGGATGCAAAATCCCGTGTTCCTTAATCGATGCAGCCAATTCACCCAAACTTGCTTCGTCAAAGAAACTCCTGGGCTGAAAGCGGTTGATCTCCACGGAATCAATGGGAATGGAGATAACCTGTTCGCTCCATTGCTCCTCCTTGACTTCTGGCTCCGGTGCGGCGACCTTCTCTTGATTGGCAGCTCTACTTCTTAGCAAATCCCCCAGCCGCATGGAACTCACCTCCGTTTCTCGCACATTGTCAACTTCTCCTCTTACCCCACAACTCCTCCCGGTACAGACAAGGACCGACCAAAGGTCGGTCCCTGATAGTTATCATCGAGCTACTTTCCCAGGGGTTTTCTCGCCGGTATTCCGGCCCTGCGGGGATATTTCCCTGGGGTAGGAGTAACTTTCTGGAAGATCACTAAGGTACGGCTTCCCATCTCCTGGGGCAAATCATACTCCTTCAGGGCAGCCAGCTTTCCTCCCAGCTCCTTTGCCGCCACCTCTGCATCCTCTAGTTCTTCCCTTACCTGGGGGCCCTTGTAGGCCACAAACCAACCTCCCAGACGGCAGAGGGGAAGGCAGTATTCCAACAGCACCGACAGCTGGGCCACCGCCCTGGCCACCACCAGGTGATAGCCCTCCCGGTGCATCGTGTCTCTTCCCATCTCCTCAGCCCGTCGATGCCACAGATCCACTCCCGTTAATCCAAGCTCGTCGACCACCACCTGCAAAAAGCCCACCCGCTTTGCCAGGGAATCCACCAAAGCCATGGGCATGGTTGGCCTGGCAATTTTCAGCGGGATCCCGGGGAACCCAGCTCCGGTACCCACATCGACGGCTGGGCCGGAGAAAAACTCCTCCCCCAGCTTAGTCAAAACCAAGGAGTCCAGCATATGCTTGACCGCGGCTTCCTGGGGTTCCACAATGGTTGTCAAGTTCATCCTGGCATTCCATTCCACAAGCAACCGGTAGTACCCCGCCAGTAATTCCCGCTGCTCTTCGCTAATGGCCAGACCCATTAGCTCCTGATTTTGCCTCAGGTGATCAGAAAACTCCTGGACCTTCGTCTCTCGATCGATCTGCCTCGCCCCCTTGCCGATTCCGCCCCCGGGTCTCCAGATACACCAGAAGTACCGAAAGGTCTCCTGCCGAAACTCCGCTGATCCTGCCGGCTTGGCCCATGGTCTGGGGCCTTACGGTGGATAGCAACTCCACTGCCCCCCGGGACAGACCGGGAATCTGGCTGTAATCTATGTTATCGGGAATAACTCGTTCCTCCATTCGCTTGAATCTCTCCACCTGAGCCTCTTGCTTGGCAATGTACCCCGCATACTTGACATTAATCTCCACCGATTGGCGGATCCGATCATCCAGCTCCTCTTCTGAAGGGCACAGATGAACAACATCATCATAGGAAAGCTCAGGACGCTTGAGCAAATCGTAGGCACTTACCGGCTCCGTCAGGGTGGAGGATCCTCGCTGAGTTAGATAGGTATTCACCGACTCCGAGGGGCGAACCAGGCTATCCTGCAACCGGCGGATCTCAAGTTCCCGCTGCTCCAGCTTCGCAGCCAAAAGCTCCCTGCGCTCCCGGCAGGCCAGTCCGATCTCTGCCCCGATGGGAGTCAGTCGCTCATCGGCGTTATCCATCCGCAGCAGTAAACGATGTTCCGCCAACCCGGTGAGCATCCGGTAGGGTTCATTGGTGCCCTTGACCACCAGGTCATCGATGAGCACCCCGATATATCCATCGGTGCGGCTCAGGGTAATCAAGGGTTCACCCTTCACCAGGCGGGCAGCGTTAATGCCCGCGATTAACCCCTGACAAGCTGCCTCCTCGTAGCCCGAGGTGCCGTTCACCTGTCCCGCAGTAAAGATCCCCGGCAGCTTCCGCAGCTGCAGAGTAAAGTCAAACTGCCCCGAGGCCAAACAGTCATACTCCACGGCATAGCCGTAGCGCAGGATTTCCGCCCTTTCCAGCCCGGGAATCGTTCGCAGGATTTCCCGCTGCACCGCGGGTGGAAAACTGTTGGACACTCCGCTCAAATACACCTCGGTGGTGTCCCTCCCCTCGGGCTCTACGAACACCGGGTGGCTCTCCCGATCGGGGAAAAGCACAATCTTAGTCTCGATGGAGGGACAGTACCGGGGTCCAATCCCGGTAATGGCTCCCGAATACATCGCCGAAATCTCCAGGTTTTCCGAAATGATCCTATGGGTCTCAGGAGTAGTATAGGTAAGCCAACAATCCAGTTGAGGCCTCTCATCGTAAATCGGCAGGAAGGAAAAACCATGGGGAACCCGATGTCCCGGCTGTGCCTTCATTTTGTCATAATCCAAGGAACGGGCATTGACTCGGGGCGGAGTTCCCGTTTTAAAGCGGACTAACTCCAGTCCCAAATCCCGCAGGGCATCACTGAGCCGGTAGGCGGGAATCTGACTGGCCGGGGCGGAATCGATGGTCACATCGCCCAAAAACAGTCGACTGGAAAGATAGGTCCCCGTTGCCAACACTACGGCCCTTCCCCGATACTGGTCCCCTTCCGCGGTCTTGATCACCGTTCCCGACGGGCTGGGATCAATGGACTCCACCAGTCCCTGCTGCAAAAACAGATTCTCCTGGTTCTCCAGGATCCTTTTCATCTGCAGGGAATAGACCTTTCGATCCACCTGGGCCCGCAGAGCTCTAACGGCAGGACCCTTCCGAGTATTCAGCAGCCGCATCTGCAAATGGGTGGCATCGGTCACAATTCCCATCTGCCCACCTAGAGCGTCTATCTCCCTGACCAGAGTGGCCTTAGCCGGCCCTCCGATGGAAGGGTTACAGGGCATTAGGGCTATGTTATCGAGATTCAATGTCAGAACAAGGGTTCTGCACCCCAGCCGCGCCGCGGCCAACCCCGCTTCACAACCGGCGTGACCGGCCCCAACGACAATCACATCATACTTCTCCACTGGCCTCATCCCCTAAGAACTAACTACTCACCCTGGCCTCACTGTCCAAGCCTGACCCTGGGACGTTCCTGGACTGCCCCTTGCTGGGTGCTCCCCCTGCAAGGGAACGAACATAGATGGCCAACACTGAAACATCCGCGGGGGAAACACCGGGTAACCGCGCGGCTTGTCCCACGGACAATGGCCTGACGGCCTTGAGGCGATCCCTGGCTTCACTACGCAAACCCTTGATGGCATCGTAATCGATGGATAGCGGAATTGGCAAATCCTCAAGTTCTCGAAATTGGGCTACCTGTCGCTGCTGCCTTTCAATATAGGAGGAAAACTTGATTTCAATCTCCACCACCTCCGCGGTGGCCTCCGGCAGCTTAGGCACCCCGGGGATCACCTTCTCCAGATCCCGATAGCCAATCTCTGGCCTTTGCAGTATTTCTGCGGCGGTGACTGACTTGGCTAAGTCTCCACTTCCCAGCTTCTGTAATGCTTCCCTTACCTCTCGGGTCGGGTTCACTTGAGTGGACCGCAGCCAGCTCACCGTTTGCTCAATAGCTCGCTTCTTGGCAAGAAACTTGGCATACCTATCATCTCCGATGAGCCCAATCTCTCTCCCGATTTCCGTCAACCGCAGGTCCGCGTTATCGATGCGCAGCATCAGACGATACTCAGCCCGGGAGGTCATCATCCGATAGGGCTCCGTCACGCCCTTGTTGACCAGATCATCGATCATCACGCCGATGTAGGCCATGGAGCGATCCAAAATCACCGGCTCCAGCCCCTGACACTGACGCGCGGCGTTAATTCCGGCCATCAAGCCCTGCCCCGCGGCTTCCTCATAGCCGGAGGAGCCGTTAATCTGCCCGGCGGTAAATAGGCCCTTGATCCGCCGATTCTCCATGCTCAAGGTCAATTGACTGGGATCGATGTAATCGTACTCCACCGCGTATCCCGGGCGCATCAACTCCGCCCGGCTCAGACCCGGCAGACTGCGGACGATTTTGATCTGCACATCCTCGGGCATTGCGGTGGTCATTCCCAGGGCATAGAGCTCCGTGGTATAGTGCCCTTCCGGCTCGAGGAATACCATGTGCCGAATCTGATCGGGAAATCTCAGTACCTTGCGGTCGATGGAAGGGCAAAACCGTGGCCCCTCTCCCACCACAGCTCCCGTCTGAATAGGTGAGCGGTGCAAATTGGCCTTCACCACCGCGATGGTTTCTTCGTTGGTGTGGGTGTACCAACAGGGCAGCTGCTCAGTGATAAACTCCTCAGTTTCATAGGAAAAGGCCAAGGGGCGACTACTGCCGGGCTGCTCCGTCAACTGGGAAAAGTCCACGGTCCGGGCGTCGATTCGGGGAGGAGTTGCCGATTGAAACCGCTTTAACTTCAGCCCTAGCCTCTCCAGGCACTGGGACAACTCCGTGGCCGCGGGCTCTCCTTGCCGTCCGCCCTCATAGCGGATATCCCCCACCACCAACATCCCTCGCAGGAAGGTACCGGTGGTCAACACCACCGTCCTGCCCCAATAAGTGACACCGGACTTGGTGACTACTCCCTGAACCCTGCCGCCTTCCACCACTAGGTCGGTGACAATGGCTTGCTTGAGAAACAAATCCTCTTGGGTCTCCAGGGTGTGGATCATTTCCTGCTGGTAGCGCCGTTTATCGGCCTGGGCCCTGATGGCCCTAACTGCCGGACCTCGGCTTTGATTCAGCTCACGAATATTCAAATAGGAGCGATCGATGGTTTTGGCCATCTGTCCCCCTAAAGCATCAATTTCCCGTACCAGATGACTCTTGGCCGCGGGGCCGCCGATGGCTGGGTTACAGGACATCTGGGCGATGGTATCTAGGCTCATCGTTAACAGTAGGGTCTTACACCCCAGGCGGGCTGCTGCCAAGGCTGCTTCACAGCCGGCATGTCCAGCGCCTACTACAATGACATCGTAACGTTCCACTCTCTTACCTCCGCTATTTTCCCAAACAGAAGCGCTCAAAAATCCGATCAATAATGTCTTCCTGCACCGTTTCTCCGGTGATCTTCCCCAGGGCATCCGCGGCCAGCTGCAAATCAATGGAGGCCAAATCATAGGGAAGATCGCTGGCAATGGTCGCCAAGGCATCCCGCAGTGCCTCTACTGCATCCTTAATCGCTTCCCGATGCCGCTCCCTGGTTACGATCACTTCATCGCCGCTGGCCAACGTACCGCTGACCCCGATCAGGTTCCAAAGGCATTCTTCTAACTCCTCAAGATTAGTGCCTTCCTGCGCAGACATTTCCACCCACTGCGCCTTGGGGACCAACTCAGCTAGTTCCCCTTTCGAAACAACGATCCCTTGATCCAGTTTATTGATCACGCCGAGAACCTTGGTATCCTCCAGCAACTTAGCGATCTCTCGGTCATCATCGGTCAACGCAGTAGAGCCATCGATTACAAACAGGACAATATCGGCCTCGGCGATGGACTCCTTGGCCCGAGCCACTCCTAGGGTCTCGACCACATCCTCGGTCTGCCGGATTCCCGCAGTATCGACAATCCGGACGGGAATCCCCCGCAGATTCATCGTTTCCTCGATGAGATCCCTGGTGGTTCCCGCAATATCCGTCACCAAAGCCCGATTTTCCCGCAGCAGCAGGTTGAGCAGACTGGATTTGCCGACATTAGGTCGGCCGACGATGGCCACCGCCACTCCCTCCCGCAGGATCCTGCCGGTGTCGGCAGTGGCTAAAATCTCCTCTAGTGCGGTCTCCACCTGCCGGAGCTGATTGACCAAATCATCCTTCTCCAACACATCAATGTCTTCATCGGGGTAATCCACCGCGGCTTCAATGTGGGCAATGGCATCAATTAGCTGGGAACGCACCGGCTTAATTCTTTCCGACATCCTTCCCGTCAGCTGCAACACCGCGGAACGCAGGCTTAGATCCGTCTTTGCCCGGATCACATCGATGACCGCTTCCGCCTGACTCAGATCCAATCGGCCGTTAAGAAAGGCTCGCTTGGTAAATTCCCCGGGCTCCGCCAATCTCGCCCCATGGCTCAACACCAAATCCAGCACCCGGCGCACCACGGCAATCCCTCCGTGGCAGTTGATCTCCACAATATCTTCTCTGGTATAGGAATGGGGCTTTCTAAAGACAGAAACCAACACTTCATCGACAACTTCATTCTCTGTACCCACCCGGCCATAGACAATTCTCCCGGCCTCAACTTCCCTTAAGGGCCGGGCTCCCCGATAGATTTCATCGGCAATGGCGATGGCCCGATCACCGCTGAGCCGAACTATTCCGATACCGCCCTCTCCCAGCGCGGTACTAATGGCTGCAATGGTATCTGCGGACAATGGTGTCAGTCCTCCTTCCCTACGAATAATCTACCCTGGCCCCTGATAGATATCAACCCACGAAAAAAGACGTGCCAGAAAAACTAGACACGTCAATCAAAGTCAAATCCCGCGAGATTACACCGGCCTACCTGCTAACGGCCCTTCTTCAGTGTAACTACCACCCGCCGATAGGGTTCGGTACCTTCGCTATGAGTGGCCAATCGCGGCTCATTCTGTAAGGTCATGTGGATTATTCTCCGCTCATGGGGATTCATCGGTTCCAATACAGTACGCCGGCCCGTCTTCTTTACTCTCTCCCCGACCTTGCGAGCCAGTCGTCGGAGGGTCTCATTGCGCCGATTGCGATAGCCCTCGGCATCGAGCAGGATCCGATTCCATTCGCCATCTTTGTTGGCGTACAAACTGACTATGTATTGGATGGCATCCAAGGTAGCACCCCGGCGTCCGATGACTAATCCAATATTCTTACCACTCATCTCTAACTCAATGGTGTCATCGGAGGACTTTGCCTCGACGGTAGCGTTAACACCCATCTTCTCTAAGAGTTGGAGTAAGAACTCCTTCGCCCTCTCGGCCTTTTCTGCCACCAGGTCCCGCATGGTGACTCGCACTCTGGCATCCTTCGCGCCCAAAAGTCCTAGAAATCCTTTACTGCCCTCATCCAAGACTTCGATGATCACTTGATCCTGGGTGGCGTCCAACTGTGCTAAGGCATCAGCCACCGCAGCATCAACAGTCTTCGCCGACACCTCGACGCTCTTCATCTTAAGCTTTTCCTCCCTCTTGGGCAACAGACAATTGCTTGTTCAACACATACTGTTGCACCGCGGAAAAGATATTACTCACTACCCAGTACAAAACCAATCCCGATGGGAAATTCAGGCTGATATAGCCAATAAACACCGGCATGATCAAAGTCATCGCCTTCTGCGATTGGTCTGTACTGGTCAACATTGTCTGCAAATAGGTAGTAACTGCCGATAGAATAGGTAGAATGTAATAAGGATCGGGCGCTGACAAACTCGTCAGCCACAGAAAACCGGAGGTAAATTCATAGCTGCGTAAGACCGCAAACAGAGCAAACAAAACCGGTAATTGCAAGAGCATCGGCAAACATCCACCCATGGGATTGACATTGTGTTCTTTGTATAACTCCATGACTTTCTGCTGATACTCTTCTGGCTTATCCTTATACTTCTCCTTGATTTCTTCCATTTTGGGCTGCAGTTCCTTCATTTTCGCCATCGACTTATTTTGCCCGATTGTCAAAGGAACCAGAATCAGCCTAATCGCCAAGGTCAAGAGAATAATCGCAAGACCGTAATTGCCGGTTATTCCATAGAAAAAGTCCAACAGGCTCTTAAACCAAGATTGTAATAGCCCCACAACCAGTCTGCCCCCGATCTAGCTCATAGCCACTGTATTTCTGTCTTTTCATTGGACAGGATCGTAACCTCCCGGATGGAAGGGATGGCACCTCAAGATCCGCTTTAACAACATCCACGATCCCCGTAAGGCACCGTACTTGTTGACAGCCTCGATTCCATAGGCCGAACAAGTCGGGTAAAACCGACAAGAATTTGGTTTCAGGGGCGAGAGCCAGCGACGATAAAGGCCGATGCCAAATAGAACCAAAGACTTCAAAAAAGCTCACTCCCCCCGGATTTGCCCATCGAGCCGCGACAACAATTGGTCGACTTCCTTTTTCAGATCACCAAAGGTGGCATCCCGGGCTGCAACTCGGGAGGAGATCACTATGTCGATGCCTTCAGGTATGCAATCCTGCCGAGCTCTGATTATCTCGCGTAGACGCCGTTTTACCCTATTGCGGACTACCGCTTTCCCGAGTTTACGACTAACCGAAAAACCCACCCGTGTTTGGGCCGAATTGTTTGCTAGCCAATGAAGCACGAACAATCTTGACTTCAGCACCCGACCGTGCTCGTAAACTCTTCGGAAATCCTGAGGCCGACGCAATCGGTCTACTTTCTGTGCCAATGTCTTAGCCTCCGAATCTGCCCTAATCCCTATGCAGACAGAACCTTGCGACCCTTAGCCCGGCGACGCTGGAGAACACGACGGCCAGCCTTGGTCTTCATCCGAGCGCGAAAACCATGTACCCGCTTGCGATAACGACGACTGGGTTGATATGTCCGCTTCACTCGCTACACCTCCCTATTAGCCAAAAGTCCTAGGCTGTGAATTACAGTTAGAACCACACTATCATACCAGGTTGATTATATTATGGCTGACAATACCTGTCAAGAATACCTCCTTGCAAGCCATTATCCAAGGTTTTCCCTAGTTTCCACAACTTCCACACCGGTCCCAGGAAAGTTCCTACTATATAACATATAGCTTTAGGATCCCGCCCCTCCATAAGTTTTCCACAGAATCCACGGATTTTGTCCACAACCTGTGGAAAACGTGGATAACTTGTGGAATGTCCGGGGAAATCACCCCATTGGGCAAACATATGGTCCCAGCACCGAGAGCGCGAATCCTAGGCCCACAAGCAGGATCTCGGGCCCTTACGTAGAAAACCCGATCTGTGGATAACGTTGCCCACGACACTGTGAATAAATTCCACCCAATCGGGGATTGGCCTTTTTTTGGCCAATCTCCCCGTTGTCTTTGGGTATATTAGCCGGGTACTTACTCCAATTACTAACGGTAACCCGAGGCGAGCGGCGCAGTTGTCCAAGCCTTTTGAGGGGAGTTTTTTTCATGTCTAATAACCTTGATGAGCTATGGAGCGAAGCTCTAGCGCGCCTTGAGGCGGAAATGCCTGAATCCAGTTTCAACGCCTGGATGCGTGCCACAAAACCCATCGGTGTTTACAACGGTACTTTCTACGTAGCGATTCGAGATGGTTTTGCCCGGGAATGGGTCCAGGCCCGGTACGCTACCGATATGACTAGGATTTTGGCACAAATGACCGGCAAACACTACAACATTCACTTCGATACCGAGGATGCTATTTCTGAGGAAATTAAGCAATCCGCCGTCACAGATCTAGTCAGCGACACCATTGTACAGCCGGGACCGGTTTCCGATTCCGATGAACTCAGCCCCGGGATCCTAAACCCCCGCTACACCTTTCACACCTTCGTCGTCGGCAATAGTAATCGCTTTGCCCATGCAGCGGCCCTCGCCGTGGCCGAAGCCCCGGCCCGAGCCTACAACCCCCTATTCCTTTACGGAGGAGTGGGACTGGGGAAAACCCACCTGATGCAAGCCATCGGTCACTATGTCCTGGAGAAGGGCACTGCGGAAAAAGTGGTGTACGTATCTTCAGAAAAGTTTACCAACGATTTGATCAATGCCATTGGTCGCAAGTCCATGGGAGACTTTCGGAACCAGTACCGCAACGTTGATGTTCTGTTAATCGACGATATTCAGTTTGTCGCGGGCAAGGAAAGTACTCAAGAGGAGTTTTTCCATACCTTCAATGCGCTCTATGAAGCCGACAAACAAATTATTATTTCCAGTGACCGGCCACCGAAGGAGATTCCCACCCTCGAAGAGAGATTGCGATCCCGCTTTGAATGGGGACTGATTACCGATATCCAACCTCCGGACTTTGAAACTCGGATCGCGATTTTGAAACGTAAGGCCGATAGCGAAAACCTCCCCGTTCCCTCGGCGGTCCTGGAGTTTTTAGCGGACCAAATTGATTCCAACATTCGGGAATTGGAGGGGGCATTGAACCGGGTAGTGGCCTTTGCCAGCTTAAACGGCCGGCCCATCGATCTGGAGATTACGCAGCAAGCCCTGGCAGGGCTGATCAAGCCCCAAAGGCCCAAAACCATTTCCATCGCCACAATTCAGCAAATTGTCAGCGATTATTACGGCATTAAGGTCCATGAAATGAAGGGTAAGAAAAGAACCAGGGCTATTACCTTTCCCCGTCAAGTGGCAATGTATATCGCGCGAGAACTAACGGAATCTTCCCTTCCGAAGATCGGCGATGAATTTGGCAAAAGGGACCATACAACGGTTTTGCATGCCTGCGACAAGATTGAAAGGGAACGCAAGGAAAACCCTGAGCTGCAAGAAGCCATCGAGGAAATTACGCGGCAGCTGAAAGAATTGTAACGGGCAAAACAGAGAAAATTGGCATTGTTCGAGAAATTCCGGGCCACTGGATTATTTTTTTCGCCGATTTCGTGTTTCGTTATCCACAAAATGAATCTAAGGGACACAATGCCACAAATAGATTGATCGTTAGTAGCAGTAGTAGTAGGTGCTGTGGATTTGTGTATAGGATGAGCTAATGCCCAAAAATACTGGGTTTGTCTCTGTGCATAAAAGGTGGACCCTTTGTTATAGGTTGTCCACAAATCCACAATCCTGCCCAGAAGGGGAACTTGTCCACAGCTGGTGAACAGGTTCCTCCACAGATTACCCACAACAGTTTGCAGAGAGGGGTCCGACGGTGCATATTAACTGTTTAAGTGATGAACTAGCCAAGGGCGTCCAGATGGTGGAGAGGGCTGCCGCCACCAAGGATACCGTTCCTGCCATGAAGGGAATACTGATCGAGGCGGGCACTGAGGGCATTCGGCTGGCGGCAAACGATCTGGAGATCGCCATCGAATGTGGTATAGTAGGATCAGTACTAAATCCCGGTAGGGTGGTCTTGGAGGCGCGGTACCTCGCCCAAATTGTTCGTCACCTACCGGAGGGGAATGTTGATCTAGCCTTGGATTCCGCCACCAACACTGTGGCCATCAGTGCAGGTAAGGCCCACTTTACCGTTAACTGCCTGCCTGCCGATGAATTCCCGGCGATTGCAGCCCTAGACTTGGCCACGGCCCTAAGGGTCACCAAGGAAGATTTGCGGTTGGGAATCGAACAGACGATCTTTGCCACGGGTAGGGATGAGAGTCGCCCCTTTATGACCGGGGTATTGATGGAGTCTACCGATAATGCCCTCAATTTGGTGGCGACGGACAGCAATCGTCTCGCCTTCACTCAGGTTGCCTATGTCGAGGCCAAGACTGAGGGCCAGGGGGATCTCAATGTGTTGATCCCAACCCGGGCGATGGGTGAGTTAGTTCGGATTCTTTCCGTCGGCGAGGGTGAAGTTTACATCGCGATGGCTGAGAATCAAGTGGGCTTTGTCACCGAAGAGGCGAAACTTACCTCGCGACTGATTCAGGCTCGGTTTCCCAACTATCAGCAGGTGATTCCCACGGAACACAGTGTTTCCTTTCAAGTGGATCGGCGGCTGTTCCAAAGCGCCTTGGAACGTTCCGCACTGATTGCCAAGAAGGGACCGGCCATCGTTGTTTTCCGCCTGGAAAGCGGTCAGCTGAATTTGTCATCCCGGGAAGCAGAAGTGGGCAGTTCCTCGGAGGTCCTTGAGGTAGAACACACCGGAGATGATATCACCATCGCCTACCAGGTTAAGTTCCTGTTGGATTGTCTCAAAGTTCTGAGAACAGAGAAGGTGGAAATGCGGCTTCGGCCGGGAATCGGTGCCGCCACGGTGGTTCCCGTAGGTGCCGATAGCTATCGTTATGTATTGATGCCCGTCAGAGTTCCTGAAGTGATGGGTTAAGTTAAGAGGGTGAGAGGATGGATGTTGTCGAAGTTCCGATAAAGACCGAAAAAATCGCCTTGGATCAGTTTCTCAAATGGGCCCGGATCGTGGGAACCGGGGGAGAAGCGAAAATGCTGATCCAGGAGGGCCTGGTGACGGTAAACGGCTATGTGGAACTGAGGAGAGGACGCCGACTCCAGCCCGGAGACGAAGTCGTTGTCCGGGGGCAAGGAGGGTTTCGGGTGGTAACCCATGAGGGTTGACCGACTGATTCTCAGACAGTTTCGTAATTACCAGGAGGCAGAGCTGAGCTTTCACCCGAATTTGAACATCCTGGTAGGGGATAACGCCCAGGGCAAAACCAATGTAATCGAGGCTCTGTATTTTTTGGCGCTGGCTCGGTCCCACCGTACCCACGTTGATCGAGAGCTGATTCAGTGGGACAAGGACTGGGCCAGCTTGAGCGCGGCTGTTACCACTGATCTTGGTAAGTTTGAGTTGAAGGCCAATTTACAAGCCCGTCGACGCAAGCGTTTCATGGTGTCCGGCAACGAACTAAAAACCCTCTCCGACCTTTATGGATACTTTAATGTCGTCTTGTTTTCTCCCGATGATCTGCAATTGGTAAAGGGCAGCCCCTCTTTGCGTCGTCAGTTTCTGGACGTGATGTTGGCGCAATCCAACAAGGTCTATCGCAGCTATTTAGTGGACTACAATCGTGTTCTCCAACAAAGAAACGCCACACTGAAGCTGATCGCGGAGCAAGGAGCAGATCTCAAGATGCTGGAAGTCTGGGATCTGCAGCTAATTGATCTCGGCTCCAGGATTATCCAGAGTCGCTACGAGGCCCTGCAGCTGCTGCAGGATGAGGTGGCTAAGATCCATCGGCAGATGACTGGAGACCGGGAAGAGTTGATGATGCTTTATTTCCCCTTCTTCCTGAATTCCTCTAGTCGCAGTGAGTTTGTGCCCGAGGCCGACAATGTACCCGATGAAGTCCCCAGCTATGATGAAATTTATGCTCAGTTTTCCGATGCCCTGAAGGAAAAACGTCCGGTTGAGTGTCGGCGAGGGGTTAGTTTGGTCGGTCCCCAAAGGGACGATATTGGCTTTTATATCAATGGAATCGATGCCCGGACCTATGGGTCTCAGGGGCAGCAGCGGACCGTGGTGTTATCCTGTAAGTTAGGCGAAGCTGAGTATATGCGGTCCCAGACGGGGGAGTTTCCGGTCTTATTACTAGATGATGTGATGTCTGAGCTCGACGCCGGGCGCAGACGGTTTTTCCTAGAGGCCATTGAAAAGAAGATCCAGATTCTCTTGACAACTACCGCAACCCACAGCTTTACGGAACAGATGTTAGCTGATGCCAGAATATACCGAGTGGAAGCCGGAACAATTGCGGTTGTCAACTAATAGGCGAGGCCGAAGGGGTTCCAAGAGCGGGATGGCTTTGGAAAATGGAGGTAGATGAATGGCTAAGCAAGAAAATCATCAGCATTATGATGCCCAACAAATACAAGTTCTCGAGGGCCTGGAAGCTGTCCGGCGCAGACCTGGAATGTACATTGGCAGTACCGATGTGCGGGGATTGCATCAGCTGTTTTCAGAGGTTGTGGACAATAGTGTCGACGAGTTTGTTGCCGGTAATGGAGAGGAGATCATTGTTACCATTCACCCCGATGGTTCCATGACGGTTTCCGACGATGGACGGGGAATCCCCGTTGATATCCATCCCAAGACCGGTCGTCCCGCAGTGGAAACGGTGATGACCACCCTCCACGCGGGCGGAAAGTTCGGGGGAGATGGCAGTGCCTACAAGGCCTCGGGAGGACTCCATGGGGTTGGGGTTTCCTGTGTTAATGCCCTGTCGGAATGGATGGAAGTTACCATTCGCCGCCGGCCCAACATCTATCGGCAGCGGTATGAACGGGGAGTTCCCGTTACTGACCTGGAAATCATTGGTGATACCGATTCTACTGGAACGGAGATCCGGTTTCTCCCCGATGGTACCGTTTTTGAAACCTTAGATTTCGATAGTGACGCCATCGTCAGTCGGCTCCGGGAGTTGGCCTTTCTCAATCGGGGTTTGCGGATTATCTTTACCGATGAGCGGACGGGCAGAGAGGTTCGGTTTCAGTATAACGGTGGGCTTGTCTCCTTTGTGGAGTACCTAAACAGAAGTAAAGAGCCCATCCACAAGGAAGCTATTCACTTCGAACGAACCCAGGACGACAACATCGTGGAAGTAGCGATGCAATATACCGACTCCTATGCCGAAGTGATTTATACCTTCGCGAACAATGTCAACAATCGGGAAGGCGGCACTCATCTGTCGGGCTTTAGATCTGCCATTACCAGAACGATTAATGATTATGCCCGCAAGAACAATCTCCTGAAAGAAAACGAAGATAACCTCTCCGGCGACGATGTGCGGGAGGGTTTGACTGCGATTGTCAGCATCAAGATTCCCGATCCGCAGTTTGAAGGTCAAACCAAGGGTAAGCTGGGCAACAGCGAGGTCCGGGGGATTGTTGAGTCCATCGTAGTCGAGGGCTTTGGTACCTATTTGGAGGAACATCCCACCAACGCCCGTCGGATCATCGATAAAGCTCTAGCTGCAGCCAGGGCCCGGGAAGCGGCCCGCAAGGCCAGAGAGTTAACCCGTCGGAAGAGTGCCCTGGAGGTCAGTTCCCTCCCAGGAAAACTAGCCGACTGTTCCTTGACGGATCCTGAGGTTTGCGAACTGTTCCTGGTGGAGGGCGACTCTGCTGGGGGAACCGCGAAGCAAGGCCGGGATCGCAGATTCCAGGCGATTATGCCCCTGAGGGGTAAGATCCTTAATGTCGAAAAGGCCCGACTGGATCGGATCTTGAGTAACGATGTGATTCGGTCCATGATTACCGCCTTAGGTACGGGAATTGGCGAGGAGTTTGATTTGTCCAAGGCTCGATACGGTAAGGTGATCATTATGACCGACGCGGACGTTGACGGGGCCCATATTCGCACCTTGTTGCTCACTTTCTTTTACCGGTATATGCGACCCTTGGTGGAAAATGGCCACGTTTATATCGCATTGCCTCCCTTGTATGGGGTAAGGCGGGGGAACCGGATGGTGTACGCCTACAACGATGAAGAGTTAGAGAAAGTTCTCGACGAAATGGGTCGAAGAGGGGTAACCATTCAGCGGTACAAGGGTCTGGGAGAGATGAATGCTGAGCAGCTCTGGGAAACGACAATGAATCCAGAAAACAGGACGATTCTGCAGTTGACCCTGGAAGATGCGATGGAAGCTGAGGAGATTTTCAGCACTCTGATGGGGGAAGCCGTTGAACCGCGGCGCAAATTCATCCAAACCCACGCCAGGGAAGTGGAATACCTGGATATCTAGTCGTAGAGCTAATTTTGTCGAGATATTTTCCAATGTCTAGCAGGAGTATTCAAGTCAGTAATTAATATGCTACTTGATAGCATGTGAAATATACAATTGCAGCGAGATCAGGAGGTATAGTCTAAGTGGAAAAGGTTAGAGTCGCCCTAATTGGATGCGGTAGAGTGGCGTCGGTCCATGCAGATGCTCTGCGCGCTTTGGACACCACCGAGTTGGTCGCCTGTGTTGACATCCGCAGGGAGAGAGCTGAGAATTTCTCTGAAATGTACACCGACGGCAAGGCCCAGGTCTTCACCGATTACAAAGAAGCACTGGCCCTGGATAACGTGGATGCAGTACAGATTTGTTTGCCCCACCACCTGCATGCTCCAGTTACCATTGATGCCTTGAACGCCGGCAAGCACGTCCTCACCGAGAAGCCAATGGCTATCACCGTTGAAGATATGGATGCCATGATCGAGGCCGCTGAAAAGAACAACAAGACCCTGGGAGTCATTTTCCAGAACCGGTATAACGACTCCACCGTCGCTGTCAAGGAGGCCATCGACTCCGGTAAGCTCGGTAAGATCATTGGTGCTCGCGCCTTTGTTACCTGGAAGCGTACCGATGAGTACTACAGCCAGAGCGACTGGAAGGGTACTTGGGACAAGGAAGGCGGCGGAACTCTGATCGACCAGGCTATTCATACCATCGACTTGATGCACTATCTGATTGGTATGCCCACCGAGATCAGTGCTTCCTACTTCACCCGGGATCACGAGCTCATTGACGTTGATGACGTTGCCGAGGCTTTGATTCGCTTTGACAACGGTGCCAAGGCATGTCTGTATGCCAACTGCTATTACGTCTATGACGCACCGATTTACCTAGAAATCGTCGGTGAGAAGGGCCGCGCTGAAATCCGGGCCGACAAGGCAGATATCTATATCGGCAACACCCACACCCACGTCGAGCCCACCATTGAGCCCACCACCGGTAAGACCTACTGGGGCGCCAGCCACAGCCGGCAGATTGCCAACTACTATGAGAGTCTGCTAGCGGGCAAGACCCCGGATATCGATGGACGTAAGGGTAAGGTAGCCGCGGCTATGGTCTTGGCTATGTACGAGTCTGCCCGCAGCGGTGAGACCATTAAGTTTTCTGTCTAACAGCAAGCGGCGTTAGCTAAAAAGTAAGGCGTAGGATCTTTAGCTGGATCCTACGCTTTTTTCATCCTGGGAAGGGGATGTGCTCCTCCGGCAATGCCCTAATAGTGCCAATCTTAGGCCTTCCTGAAGGATAAAGGGCGTCATTAAGGGAAATATACAATGTTGGTAACCCCAGGGAACGGGAACAGGTCCGATGGAAAAGGTGGATGCAGTAATATGGAGTTTCGTGATGGTAAGATAGTTACCACAGATATTGAATCGCAAATGCGTACATCCTATCTGCAATATGCGATGTACGTAATTGTCGATCGAGCACTTCCCGATGTTCGCGATGGCCTCAAACCCGTACAGAGACGGATTCTTTACGGGATGGATGATTTGGGCCTTCGTTCCGATCGCCCCTACAAGAAATCAGCGAGAATTGTGGGAGAGGTTATGGGTAAGTACCATCCCCATGGTGATTCTTCTATCTACGACACCATGGTGCGGATGGCCCAGGACTTTTCCTATCGCTATATGCTAGTTGACGGCCATGGTAACTTTGGTTCCGTCGATGGCGACCCCCCAGCTGCCATGCGATATACCGAGGCTCGTCTCTCCCGCCTGGCGGAGGAGATGCTGCGGGATATCGACAAGGACACCGTTGATTTTGTCCCCAACTTCGACGAAAGTTTGGAGCAGCCCAGTGTTCTGCCGTCGCGGTTTCCTAACCTGCTGGTGAACGGGGCAGAGGGAATTGCCGTTGGTATGGCCACTAAAATCCCGCCCCATAACCTGAGAGAAGTGGTAAATGGGATTGTAGCTCTTATCGACAATCCCGAGTTGACCGCGGCTGACTTGATGAGATACATCAAAGGTCCCGACTTTCCCACCGGAGGCCTCATCCTAGGCAGAGATGCTATCCGCTCCGCGTATACCACCGGGAGGGGCCGAATCAAGGTCCGGGCTAAGACCCAAATTGAGCAGATGAGCAATGGTAAGTCCCGGATTTTGGTCACCGAGTTGCCCTACATGGTAAATAAGGCAAGCTTAATTGAGAAGATCGCGGACTTAGTCCAGCAAAAAAGGATTGAGGGTATTACTGACCTGCGGGATGAATCGGACCGGACCGGAATGCGGATCGTGATTGAACTGCGAAGAGATGTCAATCCCCGCATTATTCTCAATCGTCTTTATAAGCACACCCAGATGCAGGAAACCTTTGGCGCGATTATGCTGGCGCTGGTGGATGGGGAGCCGAAGATCCTTAATCTAAGGGATATCCTCCAACACTATATCGATTTCCAGAAGGAAGTAGTAACCCGGCGTACTCGCTTTGAACTCAGGAGGGCCGAAGATAGGGCTCATATCCTGGAGGGTTACCAAATTGCCTTAGATCACATCGATGAGATTATCCAACTCTTGCGCAGCTCTCCCGATGATCAGGTTGCCAAAGAGGCCTTGATGGAGCGCTTTGGTCTTACCGAGCGGCAAGCTGTCGCTATTTTGGACATGCAGCTCCGGCGCTTGACAGGGCTTGAGCGGGACAAGATCGATGCCGAGTACCAGGAGCTGCAGAAACAAATTGCCCGCTTCAGGGAGATTCTCTCCGATGTCAATCAGGTGCTGCAGATCATCAAGGACGAGCTCACGGAGATCAGCGACCGCTTTGGCGATGAACGCAGGACGGAAATTACCGGTGCCGATGGAGAGATAGAAATAGAGGATCTCATCGCCGATGAGGATATTGTGGTCACTTTGACTCACCACGGGTACATTAAGCGACTTCCCGTTTCCTCCTACCGAAGCCAGAGGCGAGGAGGACGGGGAATCAGTGCCTTGAGTACGAAGGATGACGATTTTGTCGAGCATCTCTTCATCACCTCAACCCACTCCTATATAGTGTTCTTCACCAACCGCGGGAGAGGGTTTAGGCTCAGGGGCTATGAAATCCCCGAGGCCTCTCGTCAAGCCCGGGGTACGGCCTTGGTCAATTTATTGCAGCTGGAACCCGGTGAAACGGTCCAGGCGACACTACCTGTCAGTTCCTTCTCCGATGACAATAGCTACGTAGTGATGGCTACTAAACAAGGTCGGATCAAACGCACCGCTGTCTCGGAGTTTGATAGTCCTCGAGCCGGGTTGATTGCCATCAAGTTGGTGGAAGGCGACGAGTTAATCGGGGCCCGACATACTTCCGGTTCTGAGGAGATTATCCTAGTCACTGCCGGTGGAATGTCAATCAGATTCCAGGAGACCGATGTTCGCAGCATGGGTCGCGCCGCCCAAGGTGTGAAGGGAATCGAACTGGAGCCGGGAGATTACGTTGTGGGAATGGACGTTGTTACCGATGATGCCCAGCTCTTGGTAGTCACCAAGAACGGTTACGGTAAGCGGACTCCTCTGGAGGAATACCGGATCCAGAACCGAGGCGGCAAGGGTATTAAGACCATGCAGATGAGTGAGCGCAACGGATCCATTGTCGGCGTGAAGGTAGTGCGGGATGATACTGAGCTGATGATCATCAGTGTCGAAGGGATCATGATTCGGATTAGGGTCGATGAAATATCAATTCTCGGTCGGAATACCCAAGGGGTACGCCTGATGCGCCTTGATGAGAATGACAAGGTTGTAGCTTTGGCTCACCTGGCAGCCAGAGATGACGATTAGTCAGTGGTGGAGGTAAGCAAAAGGGCCGACATTGTCGGCCCTTGGAAGGGGAGTAGGGATTTGCGTGGTGTCAAATCCGCTGTTCCTACTATACCCCGCCCTTTGGGGTTCCAATCCGGATACTTTTGGCAGTTGCGTTAGCCAAGATAACCTGGTAAGATAGCTTTCGTCGCCCGAGCGGGGATGCCGGAAGAAAACATCTAAAGTGCAATAGCAAATGCAACGGCTAGCCAGAAACCCGTTCTATAAAGCATTTCACAGTTGCGTCCAGCTTCGATAGTTCCTCCTGGAAGAGCTCCAACGGTGTGCGGTAACCCAAGATCT
>JAAYGB010000013.1 GCA_012727955.1 Bacillota bacterium | reverse complement strand
GAGCTAAGGTTGCCAACGCTGACTCAGACCGATGCCCTCATACGAGATGCCGAGGCCAGCCAGTGGACCAAGAGGAGTTCCTTGCTGAGGTCCTGCGCACCGAAATCGAACAGCGCAAGGAAAACCGAACGCGTAGTTCGAGTCATTTCATTAACACTGTTTCCCATGTAGTAGTCTCCTTAACTCGGGCTAACGCTCATAGGTTTTAGCTCAGATTAACCCAAATCTTAATCTTTTGGTTTTGAAAATCTCTATATAGCTTCCTGCAGCCGTTAACACCACTAACAACAGGAGTCTCGACATTCAAAACTTAGTTCACCAGCTACAGTCAGTACTACTCAGTATTCTTAAACCTGAGTTTACTATATTGAGCAGGAATCAAACTTGTCTCAAAAAGCATCTGCGAATAGTGCTATTCTTCTCGCCTCCCCCTATGGGAATCACTTGGAATTCCGCCCTTGGGACCGTGTGCAATGGCCTCTTTTTCTTTACTATCCCCTACACTTGCTAAGTTATAAAGGACTGATAAAGGCTCACAAGCACTTTGCCTATGCAGGGAACGCATGGAATGCGAGTATCGTTGGCTATACGTGTCTACCACAGTTGTAGAACCCTAAGAAAGCCAAACACCAAGGGAGCTTCGCTGAAAAAGCCTCAATTTCTCGCGAGGTAGGCATATTGCTTGAGGCAAGTTGACGTTTCTTTGCGTACCCGGACACGAATGCCAGACAATATAGAGATGCACCACAGGCAATAGTTAGGTTTTTTGAATATACTTTGAGACTCTTCTAACTCCCTTAAGTTATGGTAGACACAAAGTTTGGATCTTTCAACAAGCTGAGCTAGGGGGTGATTTCTCAACTATCCCTGAAATGGCCAGATGACATATTTGAAATGGTAAGGAGAAAGACTGTCGAAGGAGGTATCTTCAATAATGAAATTTGGTCTACCGTTGACTTTATTTCTAGTGCTTTCTATGGCGCTGACTGTGCAAGCAAGTGTAGGGGGAGATCTACGGGGGGAAGTAGACGTCCAGATATCCGTCTCTGGATGGGCTGAGGTAAGAACCTTGAATGAAGCTATCAACCTGGATATTACAAACCCAACTGAGTTCATTAAGTCGAACGAGGCTGAGTGGACAGTCCATGCAAACACCCCTGTCAACATAACTTTCGAATCTTTAGGCTTTTACACTACGACTCAGTCAGGACTCTATGAAAACTTCCGTCCTGACAAATACTTCACATACAGGGTCAAGAGCCCTGGAGACGACACAACTAGCTATACCTTTAAGCCCAAGAGACTTGGGTCAAATCCCGAAGGCATTGACACTAAGGTGACGCGCAATACCAAATGGGGTCCGAACACTCTCTTTTGCCAGTCAGGCAAATTATGGATAGAATATACTCCAGATCCTGACCCCGGCAAGAAGCCTGGCTGGATGTATGATGACTGGGACGGTTGGGAAGGACTCATTGCGGGTGGATATGAGGACACCGTTGCTATAACTATATCTGAAATACTGGAATAATACACCACGGGCTAGACCACAAGCGAAGTTTCCTTGCGCAAACAGCCTCAATCGGGCGAAAGGGAAACTGTATGCAATTTCAGAGTGGCCCCTTCTTCCAACAGAATGGGCCATTTTTTCATATTCGTAGTCTTTCTTTCGACATACTTAGCACTCTTCCTAATACTGAGTCCCATCATTCACTTATCGCTTTGACTACGCAAAATAACCGCAGAAACACTCGCCTTGAATCAAGGTTAACAGGAAAGATATCCACATCTTCTTTTCGCCAACCCCTCCGCTACATTCTTGGTGTTTAGCAGGACTAAAATGCGCTTCTGTATTGCTTTGGAACCCCTCCTTTGACTTCTATGACCTTCCGTGCAAATTCAGAAATTCCGTTTCCTGTCAGTGTTGCGACACTTAAGATCCTAGACCGACGAACTTCCTCAACTCCCCCACCGTCTTCTCAAAGGAAGTATGATGAATCGTATGAAACCCAAAATCCCGCGCCCCATCTATATTCTCCTTCACATCATCTATGAAAACACTCTCCCAGGGGTTAATTCCGTACCGGTCAATCAGCACCTGATATATCTCCGGCTCCGGTTTGACTGCATGCACCTCATAGGAAATAACCATACCGTCAAAGAGGTCAAACCAATCATGCTTATTTCTCACATGGCGAAAGGCTTCCCTATGGAAATTAGACAAAGCATACAGTCTATAGCCGACCCCTTTCAGCTTGGGCAAAAGCTTTACTCCCTCCAAAGGGATAAACATAGCATACCAGTCGGCGAAAACCCGCTCGATCCCCCAGGCATACTGCGAATATATAGCGGTTAATTGAGCCACCGCCTCACCCTCATCAATGACCCCTCGATCGAGATCTACCCACACCTTGCTCCTGAAAACGATTCTATTGTAAAGCTCCACCTCTTCGTCACTTAATCCCAGGCTCCTGAGATACTCCTTGGGCTGAAAGCTTAGGAGCACATTGCCGATATCAAATATGACGTTCATAACCTTCACTCGACCACCCACTTAACCATATCCCGCACCTGAAATGAATAACCGACATCAGATACCACTACCTCCATACCCTCCAGCCTTTCATTCCCCCTCATTCGCCCCTGAACTCTCTCACAGTCTCCACCATGGCCAAGTATCCTGATGCTGCGTTCCTCCACCACGTATTTTCCTCCGCTGTGTTGCCAATCCCTCCCTAGACTGCCTCTTTTCCGTGAGCCAATACGAACCCGGCCCGAGCGTCTGCATAGAAACCTATCGCCTTCTTTATAGTTTCTTGATACCTCCCCATTACACTAAAATTAAATAGCCTGCAAAGGGGTGGTCGAATGTCGCATTTCATTATCCAAACTAGCGGCTTGACAAAGCATTACGGCAGGCAGCTTAGTGTAAACAATCTAGCCCTCGAAATACCCGCAGGGAGCATTTACGGTCTCTTAGGCCCCAATGGTGCCGGCAAATCAACTACTCTCAAACTGCTTACAGGACTGATTCGCCCTGATGCTGGGAAAATCCAACTCTTTGGCGAACCTTGGCAGCGGCATCATTTACAGCGCATCGGGGCCCTAATTGAAGAGCCTGCGCTCTACGGCAATCTGACAGCAGAAGAGAACCTCTTGATCCACACAACTATCATGGGCTTACCCAAGACAGAGATTGATCGTGTCCTAGACTTGGTTAACCTCAAAGGCACAGAGAGTAAGCCGGTATCAAGGTTTTCCACCGGAATGAAGCAGCGCTTAGGCATTGCCATTGCACTGCTGGGTAAACCTGAACTCTTGATCTTGGATGAACCCACCAACGGACTTGACCCTTTGGGTATCCAAGAGCTTAGGGGATTGGTGAGGTCCTTTCCAAGAATGGGCATTACTGTCATTCTTTCCAGCCATGTTCTCACAGAAGTGGCCCAAGTGGTGGACCATGTGGGAATCATCAGCGAGGGACACCTGCGCTACCAGGGACCCATAGAACACGATACCGACCTAGAAGAACTCTTTATTCAGGTTGTAAGGGGGCAACAACAGTGAACAATCTAATCGAGATCGCTATTAAGCCCCCTAATCGATTTGGACATATAGTGTGTGTCTGATAGAATCGGTCTAGGAGTGATTTCAGTG
>JAAYGB010000012.1 GCA_012727955.1 Bacillota bacterium | reverse complement strand
CAGCCCCCTTTGCTTGTCTGTCTCCCTTCGAAGATCGATGCAGGTGGCCCACCAGGGCTTTAGGTCTCTCTCTTGGCTCGGGAGTCTGGTGCCAACCACCGCCGCGGTATCTACGGTGGTGGGAAAGACTCCGGTGCCAAAGTGCGCGAGCAAGTCGATCTGATTGTCAGCTAAGATCTCAGCCCTCAGGTGGCGAAAGGTCTTTAAGAACAACCAACCCTGGGGAGCGATTACCGCCCATCTCCCTCCCGGTTTGGTCAGAGATACCATCCGAGAGAGGAAGGCGCCATAAAGATTTCCCCGCCCTGCGGGGTAATACTTGGCGAGAATCTCGCTTAATCCCTTGGGGTATTCTCGCTTGTCTAGGTAGGGTGGATTCATCACCACCACCTGGAACTTGTCACTACCACCCCAGCTCGCCGGTGGGGTAAAGACATCGGGATAATCCCTGCTGATTCGGCCATCTACTAGACTCCCTAACTGTGCGAAGAGCCCGGGAGCCGACGGAGAAATCGGACCAGGTCGAAGGATTCGTTGACAGATGGTTTGGACCAGTCTGGGCCCGGGAATTTCGCCGAAGCGATAGGAAACCTTGATCAGCAATTGACACCGAGCTATCGCCAAGGCCAGGGGGTCAATCTCCCATCCCATCAGCTGTTCCACTACCGCCTCGGCGGTGACAGATTGCTGGGCTGGCTTTGTCGATGCTAACTTGCCGAGGCGATCCAATGCATAGAGAAGGAAGCGGCCGGAACCGCAGGCAGGATCAATTAGCTGCGGCTTTGCCGTAGGATCCCATCCCTCCAGGGCAGAATCCATCAGAAACCGAACTATCCAGGCGGGAGTATAGACCTGGGTTAACAGCACCTGTTGCGTAAAGTCAGCGTCGATTTGACGCTGTTGTTTGCAGGCATCCCTTTCTCTACCGCGAATCAAGTTCGCCAAAGTCCCGGCGAAATCATCGGCCCGAAGAAATTGCTGCCCCTTCTCCACCAGTTGATCAATTACCGCTGCCGTCCGCAGCTTTAGCCAATGCCCCAAGCGAGCTTGAGCCTTAGCATCGCCAAAGCATCTCTGGCCTTCAAAGAGGGAGGCCACAAACATTTCCGCTACCCCATCGCCGGCAATGCCCCTCACCCGGCACATTGCCTGCAGGGCAGCATGAGCAAAGAAGCAGCAGGACAAAGATGATAGTCCTGCCGCTTCCAGTTGCAGCCATTTTCCCTGGGAAACCCCCAACACCTCCAGAGGATCGTCCTTTATTGGGTGATTAGATAAGATCGGCTCCAGCATCTCTATAAAGCCGCTCTTTTCCTGGGGGTCAAGGAAGCTAACTAGATCCATCGGCTCAAATCAGCCTCAACAATTGCCTTGATTAGGCTCACACTGGCGTTGACATCGGTCATTGACACCATTTCCGAGGGGCTGTGCACATAACGACAGGGGATGGACACTACACCAGAGGGAACGCCTGCTCGGGTGAGGTGAATTGCTCCAGCGTCGGTACCGCCGAACTCCAAGACCTCCATCTGATACTTAATATCAAATTCTCGGGCCAAGTCCACCATCATTTGTTTCACTGCCGGATGGGTGACCAAGGAGCGATCCTTCACCTTAATCGCGGTCCCTTTGCCAAGGCCCACTTCCATCCGCGCAGCCTCGGGCGTGTCTCCCGTAGCGGTTACGTCCACAGCGATGCCTAAGTCCGGCTCCAGGGCATAGGCCGCCACCTGTGCTCCACGACAGCCGACCTCTTCTTGTACGGAGAAGACAAAGAATAGGTCATTCTCCGGTGCCTCCAGCTGCTTGGCAACTTCGATTAGCACCGCACAGCCAATGCGGTCGTCGAGGCTCTTGGCAACGATATTGTCGCCAAAATCCATCATCTCCCGCTGCACCGCGCCGATGTCACCAATGCTAACCTTGGCCTCTGCTTCTGCTTGGGTAGCACAGCCAATATCGATAAACATCTTCTCTAAAGTCAGGTCCTTGACGCTGTCTAACTTCTCTCTGCCAACGACACCTAGGGTGCCGTTTTCAAAAACAATTCTTTGCCCCAAAAGGGTTAAGGCAGACAAGCCGCCGATGTTGGAAAAGCGCAGGAATCCCTTTTCGTCGATGTGGGTGACGATAACGCCAATTTCGTCCATGTGGGCCGACAGCATGATCCTTTTGCCTTCGCCGTTACCCTTTTTGGTGGCAATGAGGTTACCCATCTTGTCAATTCTAATCTCATCGACATAGGGTCGAATCTCTTCTTCGATTACCCGTCGAATCGGACCCTCGCAACCCGCCGGTCCAAAGGACTCAACTAGCCGTCTAATTAGTTCTTTCATGTTATCGCACAAAAGCGCTCCTTGTCAGCAACGCCTTCGTGCGTTCACCTCCTTCACTGGGCTTATTGCGGAATACCGTCGGTCTCAATACTGCGCAAGAACTCCACCACCAGCTTTTCCAAGCCCTGGTAATCCCTCTTATTCACCACGGAAACCGGGGAATGGATGTATCGACAGGGCAAGGCTGCCGTGGCGGTAGGAATTCCTTCCCGGGCCAGGTGAATCGCTCCGGCGTCGGTGCCACCGCTGGTGAACCGCCGGTGCTGACACTTGATCCCCTTGGCCTTGGCCACCTCCCACAAGCGAGTCTGTACCGGCTTGGAGGCAATAGCCGTTCGATCAATCATTGTCAGGGCTGGACCCTCTCCCACGGTGGTAGCGTGTCGATGGGCGGGAATCCCCGGAACGTCTGAGGCTGTGGTACCCTCCACCACCAAAGCTACATCGGGGTTGACTTGGTAAGCTGCCACTCCCGCACCCCGCAGACCCACTTCTTCTTGGACGGTAAACACCGCGTACAAATCGAGATCATAGTCCTGCCGCAGCGCTTCAATCAACACAGAACAGCCAACCCGATCATCGAAGGCTTTACCCTTCCAGCTGTCCTCTCCGAACTCCTCAAACTTGGTGGTAAAAACGGCAAAGTCCCCTAACTTAACGAGCCCTTCTGCTTCAGCCCGATCCTTAGCCCCGATGTCAATAAACATCTGTGACAGCGGAATCGGTTTGCGGCGCTCGTCGGGTTGCTGCAGGTGAATGGGCTTGGCTCCGATCACCCCGGGGATACCCTCGGCACCAACGGCTACTGACTTGGCCACCATCACCCTGGGATCGATCCCCCCAAGAGTCTTAAAGCCCAGGCTGCCGTTGTCCTCGATGGAGGTGATGATAAACCCCACTTCGTCCATATGGGCAGCGAGCATCACCTTCGGGCCCTTACCCTTCTTATGGGCGAAGAGATTACCCAGGGCATCGGTAAATACTTCGTCGACCAAAGGCGACACTTCTGCCCGGATAAGATCCCTGACAGCATCCTCTCGACCGGGAACCCCCGGTGCTTCACATAGTCGCTTTAAAAGCATCGCAATCCCTCCACCCAGTCTGACGTAATCTGTGAGATAAACAGGGCCAAGAGACGTCCTCCGGCCTCCACATCCTTCCAGTCTAAGGTCTCCACCGGAGTATGCATGTATCTCAGTGGGAGGGAGAGTAACACCGTTGGAACCCCTGCCCGGCTTACCTGAATGGCAAAGGCATCGGTTCCCCCCGGGCGGTTGGAAACTTCCACGGAGTAGTCAATATTCCATTCCTTGGCAATCTCCACCAGCTTGTCAAAGATTCTGGGGTGAACGTGGGGACCGTAGCCAATTCCTGGACCCTTGCCCAAGGGTATGGTATCAGCCTTAGGCACTCCCACCATATCACCGTGTCCGACATCGATGGCAATCCCCAAGTCAGGGACAATTCCGTAGGTTCCCACGGTGGCTCCCCGCAAACCGACTTCCTCCTGCACTGTGGCCACGGCATAAACGTCACAAACATGGTCCATATACTGCAGATGACGCAAGGCTTCCATCATCATCGCGACCCCGGATCGGTCGTCTATCGCTTTACCTGCCAGACGCTGGTTCTGCAAGTCAATCATCTCTCGGGCGAAGGTCACTATATCGCCTACAGCCACCAGCTCATTGGCCTTTTCAGTGCTCATCCCTAGGTCAATGTACAGATCTTCCATCTTGTATGCTTCGTTGGATTCTCCGGGCGATTGGACATGGGGTGGCTTTGCACCAATGACTCCCTTTAGATCCCGGCGCCCATGGACAATGACCTCCTGCCCCGGAAGCACCCTCTGATCAACACCACCCATGGGAGCAAAGCGGAGAAACCCACCGGATTCCACCTTAGTCACCACTAAGCCTATTTCATCAATATGGGCGGCCAACATTACCTTGGGCCTGGGCTGATTCCCACTGCCCTTCTTCAAGATGAGCAAGTTTCCCAAAGGGTCTTCTCGAATCTCATCGGCTATATCCGCCGCATAGTTGCGGAGAATATCGATGGCTTTGGATTCATACCCGGAGACACCGGTGCCCTCGGATAACTCGCGCAGCAACTGCCTTGTATCCACCCTGACTCCTCCCTCTGGCGCATAGTTATTTCAAGTTTGCTTTAGCAATTATTTCTTAACTCTATTCTTCGGCAGCTCCCAATATCTCCTGCCTTATCCCGACTAACATCGGTCAACACTTAGACTTTCTTTCTTCCAGCGTTAGCATGTGGTAAGATGAAGGGGAGTTTCCTGTCATCAGGTCCTCATCGTCAGGAAGAGAAAGGGGAGACGGTATTGCAAATCAATCCCAAATCAGCGCAGGATGCGGCAACCTCACCAAGCAAATATTGGTTCATTGTGGATTTTGATGGTACCACTGCAATGCAAGATGTCCAGGTATGTATCCTTGACAAATTCTCACCGGTAGATTGGCGTCAAATTGAGGATGAGATCCTAGCTACCGGCGCCAAGTCCCGACAATACCTGCCGGCCATCTATCGGCATTGGAATACACCGGCAGAGGTGGTTGAGAAGTTTGTGGACGAAGAAATGGCCCTTGATCCCCATTTTCCGGAATTTGCCGCCTGGTGCCAAGACCAGGGATATCCCCTGGAGATAGTCAGCGATGGACTGGATTTGTACGTCAAACTGATGCTGAACAAGTATGGCCTCAGCCACATTCCCTTCCGTTCCAACGAGATTAACATGACCGCCGAAGGAGCGACAATACGCTTTCCCTACGCCTCCGATGACTGCGGCAAATGCGGTAACTGCAAGCTCAGCAGAGTAAGGGAAGTGAAGGCCGATCCCGCTGTCCAGGTTGTCTATGTAGGTGACGGAATTTCCGATGAGTGCCCTGCCGCTCACGTCGATATCTTATTTGCCAAAAGCAGCTTAGCCCGGTATTGTCAGGAAAAGGGCATCGATTTCTTACCCTTCCGTGATTTTTCCGATGTACTCACTGCGATGAAAGCCGGAACAAGGAAGTTGGCTTCACTGGGTTAGACAGGCCGTCAGGCCCACAATAAAGGGGCTGCCCTGCATGTAGTCAGGGAGGCTCCTTTATTGTGGCCTTCATCTTGGGGAAAGTCATACTAAATCCAGGGGCTCACAAAGCAAAAAGCCCCCCATCCGTATACATGAGAGGCTTTCTGATCGATATCTCAATTTAACCTGTCTCAGTGACAGCTGGCGCAGCTTCCACCGGCACAGCTGCTGCATCCTCCCCCGGAAGCAGCAGCGCCACCGCTAGAGCGAAAGCCAAAGGTCGAGACCACCTTGCCAACTTCTCCACTGTGGCAGTTGGGACACTTGACTTCGGTCTTGGAGGTGACCAACTCCTCAAACTTGTCGCCGCAGGCTTTGCATTTGAATTCAAACAGTGGCATGATGCATTCCCTCCGATGTCAGCTGTACTTCAGCCAATGGGGCTAGTCCGCCTTGAGAACAGTAACCATATCTTGATTGTTGAGGCCAGCGGCGTTGGCTTCGTCGGTATCCACGTGGAAGTCTAGGGCAAAATCTTCCCGGACTCGAATCAAGACGTTGTTAAAGGTTAATGCTCTGTCTCCATCAACTCTCACATCAACGGTGTCCTTATCCTTCAGACCCATCTTGGCGGCGTCATCGGGACTCATATGGATATGACGACTGGCGACAATGACACCTTCCTTGAGGGTAATGGAACCCTTGGGTCCAACAACGGTAACTGAAGCAGAACCTTCGATGTCACCGGACTCCCGTACTGGCGGCCTGATGCCCAGGGTAAATCCATCGGTGCGAGAGATCTCCACTTGGGTGCTGCCCCGAACAGGACCGAGAATCCGGACCTTCTGCAGTACTCCCTTGGGTCCAACGAGGGTTACCACCTCTTCGGCGGCAAACTGCCCCGGTTGCGACAGCTCCTTAAGTGGGGTGAGCTCATAGCCTTCCCCAAACAAAGTCTCTAGATCCTCTCGAGAAACGTGAATATGGCGACCGGATATGCCAACAGGAACCTTTCCTAGCTCTCTCACGATAACTCATCCCTTTCCTACTTCATCTCATCGAATATTCGCCACTATGTAGTCCCACAATATTGTACCACAATGACTGGGATTGTGCCAAAGGGATCGAGTTCTTTGAGAAGGAAATCCCATTATGCCCTTGACTAAGTCCGGAGAGGTCTGCTATAATAAAAATCGTCGCAGGGGAGTGGCTCAATTGGTAGAGCATCGGTCTCCAAAACCGAGGGTTGCGTGTTCGAGTCGCGTCTCCCCTGCCACCTCGTCGGAGCAAGGTCAGTCTTGCTCCGATTTTTATTTT
>JAAYGB010000011.1 GCA_012727955.1 Bacillota bacterium | reverse complement strand
TGGAAGTGCTCTACCTGCTGAGCTACATCGGCACTATTGAAAAAGGTGTGGCAGGGGAGACAGGACTTGAACCCGCAACCCTCGGTTTTGGAGACCGATGCTCTGCCAATTGAGCTACTCCCCTGCAATCGGCAACGACCCAAGAGGATCGTCGCATGAGGTATTATACCGCAACATCGGGGTAAAAGACAATGGGATAATGCAGATTGGCTGCCAAATTATCCGGACACACAAACAAGTTCCCCAACAATCCACAGGCTGTGGATAATTTTGTGGACAACTGTGTGGAAATCCTGTGTAAGTCTTGCGGGCCTAGTCCAGTCCCAATTGATAAGCACCTTTCGCACTAAAAAAGAATAGACTACTAAGCGAAGCAAGGACAAAAGAACTAACCCTACAAGCCAAGCTGTCTCGCGTATACTAAGAAATATGCACGGGATTTCACTGGCAGTTCTGAAAGGAGAGGTTGCATGTCACGGGCAAGGGAGAAAAGAGTCTATCCCGGGGGAAATACCGGAGAAGGCTTTTATTCATATTATCACTATGTACTACCCCCTGAGCAGGCCAACCGCATTTTCATCTTGAAGGGCGGACCCGGTGGAGGCAAGTCCACCTTGATGCGTTATCTTAGCGATAACATGCTCCAGCGGGGCTATGATGTGGAACTGCACTATTGCTCCTCGGATTTGGAGTCCTTAGATGCCGTGGTCTTTCCCCAAATCGGGGTGGCGCTGATGGATGGAACGGCACCCCACAGCAGGGATCCGAAGTATCCCGGGGCCGTCGATGAAATCGTCGATCTGGGCCAGTACTGGAATGGGCAGGAATTGCGGAACCGACGGGAGGAAATCATCGCGGCTTCCCAGGCCGCCAGTCGCTCCTTTCAGAGCGCGTACCGTGCCTTAATGGCAGCGAAGATAGTCCACGCCAATTGGGAAGCCCCCTACACCCAAGCCCAGGATTTTGGCTGGGTCAATCAGGTGACGCAACGTCTGGCCGCCATGATTCTCAACGGTCATTCCGTCAATCCCGTTCCCGGAAAGGAGCGGCATCTCTTTGGAGCTGCCTTTACTCCGGCAGGACCGACGGAACACTTTGCCTATCTGTTGGACCCCGTGGAGAAAAAGTTCTTGGTCAAAGGGTCCCCCGGCACCGGTAAGTCAACGCTGCTGAAGAAAATTGGGCAGTGGGCCAAGGAACGGGGTCTCGATGTGGAGTACTACCACAGTCCCCTGGTTCCCACCAATGTCGACCACTTGATCCTACCCCAACTGGATACAGTGATCGCTACCTCCGGCGAGATCTTCCCCTATGAAGCCACCGATGTACTGGATGTCATTAATCTCGATGACGGACTGGACCAGGCAAAATTGGCCCCCCACCGAGACAACATTGCCGCAGACAAAGACCTGTTCTTTACCATGCTCCAGCGGGCCATTGCCTACGTCAGGCAGGCTAAGGAGGGGCACGGCAGGCTAGAGGGTCTGTACGTTCCCACGATGGACTTCTCTCGGCTCAATGAAGCCCGGGAAGAAATCCTCCACAAAATCTTAGCCATCGCCGAAGAAACTACCGCTGCCAAGACCGAACACTAAAAGAAAAAGAGGCGCCCTCTCAAGAACCCTTGAGAAGGAGCGCCCTTTCCCTTTAATTTCCTACTTTCTTCGTCGGTTGGGGATAATCTCATTATCCAACACCCGGCTGATGGCCCCGAAGGTAAGTTCCATCTCTTCACTGGCATCGATGGTCCACAATAGTCCCTTTTCCTCGTAGTAATTCTGCAGAGGACCGATTTGTCCCCGGTATACCTCCATCCGCCGCCGAATGGCATCGGGATGGTCGTCGGGTCGTTGGACCAGGTTCCCTCCACAGTTGCAGACATCGGACTGATAGAAATCCACATGATACGTCTGGGAGCACTTTTCGCACACCCGCCGCCCCGACAACCGTCGGATCACAACCTCCACGGGAAGGTCCAATAGGAAGACCACATCGATCTGATTGCGCAGCGCCTTCAAGGACCGCTCCAGGTGTTCCGCCTGCTGTAAGGTCCGGGGAAATCCATCGAGGATATAGCTGTTGTACTGGGCGATTTTATCATCGATGATCTCATAAACGATGGAGTCGGGAACCATTTCTCCCTTACTCATCATCGGTGCCACTCGGCTGCCTAATTCAGAACCGGTACTGATCTCTTCTCGCAGCAAGTTGCCCATGGACAGATGGGCGGTGCCGTATTTTGTTGCCAGCAAACGAGCCTGGGTGCCCTTGCCAGAACCCGGTGCCCCAAGCAAAATCATCTTCAATCCCCGAGAGGCCACCTGGGGAATCTTCTGAATCTCTGGGTCGGTGAATACCTCAGGCTGGGCCCGAGGTCCGCTGGAAAACTCTGTAATCACCGCTCCCTCCGGCCCAGCCTGAAACCAATGCAGAGTATTGGCAGGAATGGTGTATTGGTCTCCCGGCTCAAGAATTATCTCCCGCCGTGCCGTAAAGTACTGGGCCTTGTCGGCAGGGATCTCAGCCTTGAGTTCCCGATCGGCGACGGGACTGCCGGTGACATACAGATACAGGGTTCCAAACCGGCAGCGAAAGGTCTGTTCCTTGCCAGGTTGATCGCCAAAGGAAGGGTGCCGATGTTCAGGGCAGATTTGTCCCGGGAATACCACCACTTCCGCAGCGGAATATATGTCAGTATCGACGTAAGTCAGCTGCTGAATGCCAAAGGTTTGCAGATCGCCTAACCCAAAATCGATAATTTCAATCCTATCCACTTCATTGGGGGATAGGACTATCTGCGCCCTTTCCAATATCTCAATGGTTTTTTCTCTGGCTTGAGCCAACTTCTCAAGAGAAAGCATAGTGTCCACTCCATATTTGTAATCTCATTATTGCTCTAAAACCTTCCTCGTTGCCAAACCGTTATCCTGCCCTTCTCCTGGGATTTGATCTCTCTAGCAGGATTTACCTCCAAGCAGCGGCAAATACTGGTTTGTAGACAGAGAGGAGACTGGCAGTGATGCAGTATCGGGTTTTTGCCTTAGCCGACCTTCACCTTCCCGGAGCCGACGACAAAACTATGGACATCTTTGGGCCTTTGTGGGAGAACCACCCCGAGGTGATCCGGCGGCATTGGATCAACACCGTTGCCCCCCAGGACTTCGTCCTCTGCGCCGGGGACATCTCCTGGGCGATGAATCTGGCCGAGGTGGCAGGGGACTTAGATTGGCTTGGCCAGCTGCCGGGCCGCATTATACTCAGTAAGGGGAACCACGACTACTGGTGGCAGAGTATCTCCCAGTTGCGGACAGCTCTTCCCCCTAATGTCCAAGCTATCCAAAACGACTTTGTCCCCCTGCCGGGAGACCTTGCCGTCTGCGGAACAAGGGGATGGATTTTACCGCAATCACAGGACTTTTCCCCCGAGACCGACGAGAAGATCTACCAGCGGGAGCTCAACCGGCTGCAGCTGTCCTTAGATTCAGCGGTGCGGGCCCGTCGCAAAATCGCATTTGTGATGCTCCACTACCCACCCTTTGCCGGCGATGGCAGTCCCTCGGGCTTTACCGAACTGTTGGAAGCCTATCGGGTTCCCGTCTGTGTTTACGGGCATTTGCATGGGCACTCGATTCACTCCGCGGTCACGGGCACCGTCAACGGCGTCACCTATCATTTGACGTCTGCGGATGCCTTAAGGTTCACCCCAAAGCTAGTGGGCAGCTTTTCAGGTACATGAATTCTTTAGTTCAAGGAGGTCATACCGATGAATGTATTTGACGCCATTGCATCTCGACGAGCGATCCGCAGTTACTTGGACAAACCGATACCCAAGGAAATCTTGGACAAGCTCTTGACGGCCATGCGGCTGGCCCCTTCCGGCAACAACAAACAGCCCTGCCGCTACGTTGTCATCCAGGACGAGAAAATCAAATCGGAACTGGTAACCAAGGCTTGTCACCAGGATTTCATTGCCCAGGCACCGGTTGTAATCGCGGTTTGTTGTCCTCCGGGCAATGACATCAACGCCGCCATCACGGTGGATCACCTAACCCTGCAGGCCACAGAAGAGGGGTTAGGAACCTGCTGGATTCGATGGTTCGAAAAGGACATTGCCGCCCAGGTATTGGGACTTCCCGAAGGGATGGAAGTGGCAGTTATCGTTCCCGTAGGCTATGCCGCTGAACAGCCGGAACCCACAGAGCGCCTGGAATTGGCAGAACTAATCCACTACGATCGCTGGTAGCACAGCTCCCTACCTCCCCTCATATGGTAGGAAGGGGAGGGATGGGATTGAAACAACCAAAGCCCCGGATTTTCCGGTCAGCCAACACCAAGTTCACCAGCTTTGCGCCACCTGAGGGATGTCGCTTAGCGATGACCCAGGTGAGGATCGACAACAGCAATGAGTGTCAGTTCTGTCTTCGCATCGATATCGGCTCTAGGACTAGATTCCTTGCCTATTTGGGCCGAGGAGACCTGGTCAGCAACCACAAACAAATTGACGTCAAGCTGCCTCGCCCGATTATCGGTCAGCCCGGAGAATCCATTACCATCGATGTGTCTGATCAACTTCCGATCACTATCACCATTACCGGTTACGAAATGCCCGCCGATGCTGTAGGATTTTAAGCAGCGGTTTGGGAAAAATCAAAAAAGCCAAGGGCCTGGGTTGGGCACGGTGCCGCTTCCCAGGCCCCTTTTTCTTGCCGGTTCTTCGGAAATCATTCACCGGAAACCGTTAACCCTTCTATCAGTAAGGATGGAGCGCCGTAGGTACCCAAGGATGAGGGCAAACCAAACTCAAGGTCCGCTCCCACGGCACGGATGTCCTTTAACAGGGAGAACCAGTTGCCCGCCACGGTAATCTGCTCCACTGGACGGGTTATTTGCCCGGACTGGACCAAATACCCCCGGGCTGCCAGGGAAAAGTCCCCAGAGACGGGGTTAGCTCCAGAGTGCAGCCCCTGCAGGTCGGTAATCACCAATCCATCCTGCATAGTCTCCATAAGCCCTGCTAGGTCCAAAGTTCCCCGCTGGATATACAAGTTGGAAGGAGCGACGGTAACAACCCCTTTGTAGGAGGCCTTAGCCCCATTTCCCGTGGAGCGTACTCCATCTTTAGCTGCCGTTTTCAGGTTGTGAAGCAGCGTAGTCAAAACTCCGGAATCAATCACAGTGGTTTGCTCCGTGGCCACTCCCTCGGCGTCAAAGGGCGCCGAGGACCCTCCTTGGGGCAAATGGGGATCATCCACCAGGGTAACCACATCCGCGGCCACCCCCTCACCGATGCGTTCCCCCAATAGCGACAGGCCCCTTTGGGCGTTCTCAGCGGAAAACACCCCAGCGAAGGTGGCCAAGAGGTCCACCGCGGCATCGGCCCGAAGGATCACTGGATACTGATTGGAGGGCAGAGTCTTAGCCCCGAGAAAACTGATGGCCTCCGCCACCGCCTCTTCCGCCAGGCGCCGGTGATTTAGGCCGGCCAAATCGGGAGCCACTTGAAACCGAGACGCGGTCTTGGTCTCCTCCCCCTCCTTCACTACCACCGACAGATAAGCAAAGGCAATGCTGCTGTCACAGGTCAAGTCTAGCCCCTCGGTGTTTCTAATGCGCACCGACTGAGCCTGATCCTGGTAGAGGCAGTAGTTCACTCCCTGTACTCGGGAATCCATCTGGAGAGCCAGGGACTCTAGCTCCTTGGCAAATCGAATCTTAGCCTGAGGGTCAATGTCTCTGCCACTGGACATCTCTACCTGGGGATACTCCTCACTGCCGGCAAAGAGCTCAACCTCATCCTCGGCCTCAACCACCAGGGCGTTGTTCTTGGCACTGGTTAGAAGCCACTCAATGAGGGAAGGATCTAGTTTTTCCGTATAGGCATAGCCAAACTTGCCGGCAAAGCGCCCGCGAAAACCCAAACCTCCACTGGTACTAACGGAGTAATCGTCGACTTCCTGTTGGAAAATCCTGATGGCAAAGTCGCTGCCGGTCTGCTGATAGACCTCCATATCGGTAAAGCCCAGTTCCTTGCCCTGGGCAAAGAGAGCGTCGACAAAGGCGGTAAACTCCATCCTACCGCGCCTCCTTTCTGCCCCCGACGGTGAGGGACGACACCCGAATGGTGGGCTGGCCCACATCGGCGGGAATCGAGCCACTGGCGGAGCCACACATTCCTTGACCAAATCCCAGATCGTTGGCCACTCTGTCGATTCTCAACAAGACTTCAGAACCTTTCCCAATTAACGTAGCTCCCCGTACCGGTTGGGCAATCTCGCCATCCTTGATGAGATAACCCTCCTGCACGGCAAAATTGAACTCACCGGTAGCCGGATTCACCGAGCCCCCACCCATGTAGCGGGCATACAAGCCCGTCTCCGTATCCGCGATAATCTCCTCCGGTGTCAAGGGACCGGCGGCGATGTAGGTGTTACTCATCCGAGAGGTGGGAGCAAACTTGTAGGATTGACGCCGGCCCGAGCCCGTGGGTTCCATGTTCATCCGGCGGCCATTGAGTCGGTCGACTAGATATCCCGTCAAAATCCCCTTCTCGATTAATACATTCCGGCGAGTGGGTGTGCCTTCATCGTCGATGTTGGCAGAGCCCCAGGCGTTGGGGATAGTCCCATCGTCGATGGCGGTAACCCATTCCGAGGCGATCCTCTCGCCCAATTTGTTGGCAAACACCGAATGGCCCTTGGCCACGGAGGTAGCCTCGAGACCATGACCACAGGCTTCATGGAAAATTACCCCGCCGAACTCATTGGCAATTACCACGGGCATCTGCCCACTGGGGCACAGGTCGGCGTTGACCATCGTCACCGCACTGCGGGCTGCCTCCTGGGCTGCCTTTTCCACGTCCACCACTTGCTCAAAGAGTTCAAAGCCCATGTGCCGTCCCGGCGAGGAACTACCCGTTTGCTTTTCGCCGCCCTTGCTGGCCACCGCCTGCACGGTAAACCGGGTGCGAACTCGCTGATCCTCCACCAGCAGCCCGTGGGAATTGGCCACTAGAATGTTCTGCTCCTCATCCATGATGCCCGTCCGCACCTGGGTAATAAACGGGTCATAGGTGCTTGCCGCCCGATGGGCTCGATGCAAGAGCTCTGCCTTGCGGGCTGCGGTAACGGTGTGGGGCATCACCGCCACGGGATGTCCATTGGGGACGGACCTGGGGGTCAAGACAATATCCACCTCGCCCCGGACTCCATCAATGGCTGCCGCCGCCTGCCGGGCTGCCGCCAACAGACCACTGCGGCTGGAGTCACTGGTGTAGGCGTAGACGCTGGACAGTCCCTGGTAAATCCGAATCCCTACCCCGTGTTCTCGACCCGACAGGCCCTCTTCCACCCGTCCGTTTACCATCCTCAGGACGGAACGCAGTGTGTCCTCAACGAAAATCTCGGCAAAGTCTCCCCCCGTCGACAATGCCTCTCGCAAAACCCCGCAAATCACGTCTCGCTGTAACAACGGGTAACCACACTCCTTCCCAGACTATCCAAGAAGGCGCCTGCGCCAAGACCCAAGGGCCTGCCAGCCTGCCTTCCTAACCCACGGTGACTGCCACCTTCAGACCTCGCACTTGCACCTCGGCAAAAAAGTCCTGCAACTTCTCTCCCATCGCCGGTAACCATTCCTCTACTCCCGCTTCGTCGCTGACAAAGCCGGGTTCTAAGTGCACTCCCGGTTGATAGGCCTGGAGGACAAAGCGGACTGCTCCCTGCAGCCACTGCCCCATCTGCAGCAGGTCATCTTCCGACAACAGACTACGGGGGACTGTCGTCCGAAACTCATATGCCACCAAACCCCTCCGTAGAATCTCAACGGACCTCTTGATGGCATCGGTGTCAACGGCAACCCGACAGACCTCTTGATACCGCTCCAGGGGCGCCTTAATATCCATGGCTACATAATCGATGAGATCCCGTTCCAAAAGCTGTTCCAAAACTTCGGGCTTAGTGCCATTGGTGTCCAGTTTGACCTGCAGGCCCAGGGACTTAATCGCAGACAGCAGCTTCACCAGGTCAGCGACGGGCTGCAGCGTCGGTTCTCCTCCGGAAATACATACCCCGTCCAGAAGGTGCTTGCGACGCTCCAAAGCGGCCAGAACCTCTCCACAGCCAATGGCCGTCAAGGAAGCGTCGCCCCTCACCAATTCAGGATTGTGACAGTAGGGACACCGCAGATTGCACCCAGCGAAGAAAAGAGTATCGCAGATGTTACCGGGAAAGTCCACCAAACTGGTTTTTTGGATGCCGCCTATATACATCTACCTTACCTACTCGCTAGGGCAAACTCTTCCCTATCCTTGAACTCCTCTTTCTTGCCCTTATTCCAGTTCTGTACCGGTCGGTAGAAACCAACCACCCGGCTCCAAATCTCCGCCTCGGCACCACAGCTGGGACACTGGGGATGTTCGCCGGTGATGTACCCGTGTTCCGGACAGATACTAAAGGTAGGGGTGATGGTGAAATAGGGAATTTGATAGTTCTCCATCACTCGGCGCAGGAGCTTGGCAGCCACCTTGGGCTCCTCGATTCGCTCCCCTAAGAAGCCATGGAATACTGTTCCACCGGTATACTTGGTCTGCAGCTCTTCCTGCAGATCCAAGGCATGGAAAATGTCATCGGTGAACCCGACGGGCAACTGCGTGGAGTTGGTGTAATAGGGCTCGTCCTGCCCCGAGGTAATAATATCGGGATACTTGCGCTTGTCGATGCGAGCCAACCGATAGGCTGTACCTTCTGCCGGTGTAGCCTCCAAATTAAACAATTGATCCGTCTCTTCTTGATACTCCACCAGAATATCCCGCATGTAATCAAGGACCTCGTTGGCGATGGCTTGGCCTTCGGGGGTATCGATACCCTTGCCGCAGTAGTTGAGCAGAGCCTCGTGCATCCCCACCAAACCGATAGTATTAAAGTGATTATGCCAGGAGTCGCCAAAACGTTCCTTGACACTGGCCAAGTAGTGACGGGAATAGGGATACAGACCGGTATCCATTAAGTTTTCCAGCACCCGCCGTTTCAGCAGTAAGCTTTCCTTGGCTAGGTCCATTAGGTAGCGAACTCTACCTAAAAAGTCTTCCTTGCTCTTGGCCAGATACCCAATTCGCGGCATATTCAAGGTAACTACCCCGATGGATCCCGTCAGGGGATTGGCACCGAAGAGGCCGCCGCCTCGCTTCAGTAGTTCCTTATTGTTCAACCGCAGGCGACAACACATGCTCCGAACATCCTCCGGGGAGAGGTCAGAGTTGATAAAGTTGGCAAAGTAAGGAATCCCGTACTTGGCCGTCATCTCCATGATCTTTTCAACCACGGGGCTATCCCAGTCAAAGCCCTCGTAGATGTTGTAAGTCGGAATCGGGAAGCTGAAAATCCGTCCCTTGGCGTCGCCCTCCATCATCACTTCGCAGAAGGCGGTGTTGAGCATGTCCATCTCAGCCTGGAATTCCTTCAGCGTGCGATCCTGGGGTTGTCCACCGATAATCGCCGGTTCATCGGCTAGGTTCCGGGGCACCACCACATCCATGGTGATATTAACAAAGGGAGTCTGAAAGCCTACCCGAGTAGGGACGTTCAGGTTAAAGATGAACTCTTGAATCGACTGCTTGACCTCATCGTAGGACAAGTTATCGTAGGCAATAAAGGGCGCCAAGTAGGTGTCAAAGTTGGCAAAGGCTTGGGCTCCCGCGGCTTCTCCCTGCATGGTGTAGAAGAAATTGACAACTTGTCCCAGGGCAGTGCGAAAGTGCCGAGCCGGAGCACTCTCAATCTTCTGGGGTACTCCGCCAAAGCCCCGAAGCAGCAGATCCGGCAGATCCCAACCGCAACAATAGGGAGCCAGCAAACTCAGGTCATGAATGTGCAAATCTCCCTCCTGATGAGCCTGTCTCACCGGCTCAGGGTAAACCTTTTCCAGCCAGTACTTCGAGGTGACCGCGGAAATCAGGTGATTGTTCAACCCTTGGAGGGAATAGTTCATATTGCTGTTCTCGTTGACCCTCCAGTCGTTCCCTGAGACATACTCGTCCACCATCTTTTCGGTGTTGATCAACAGGTGATGAAACTCCCGAAGCTCCTGGTGCTGCTTGCGGTAAAGGATATAGGCCTTCGCAGTTTGCGCGTGGCCATTTTCAATCAGGACCTTTTCCACAACATCCTGGACATCCTCGACGGTGGGCATCCCGTCGACAAACCGCTCCGCCAGGATCTCCACCACCTGATTGGACAACTCACCGGCCCGGCGGCGATCTTCCCCGCCCACGGCCTTAGCGGCTTTGAAGATAGCGTTGATGATCCGCTCCTGGTCAAAATCTACAACCCGTCCATCTCGTTTAATAACTTTAGTCAGCACCGGCACCGACCTCCAAATGTGCTGTTTAGACAGAATAAAGAAATAAGAGCCGCCAACGTTTCTTCGGTGGCTCTGGTAAGATTTCGGCATCAAAGGAGACAAAACCTTCATATCCATATCCCCCCGCTGATGGGCAAAATGGGCTAAGTCCGTAAAACACAACATTTCGCCGATGAAAAAAAACCTCGTTTCCAGCCATACTACTAGCGGAGGTGTAGACAATGAAACGAACAGTAATAATGCAGCAGACGGTATTACTTCTCGTCATCGGCCTTATCCTAACCAGCACCGCCCTTGCCTTTGACGAAAACGCAATGGAACTGGAGATGATCGAGCTCATTAACCAAGAACGACAAAAGCAAGGCAGAGTACCCTACCTGATCAGTCACCAGCTGATGCAAAGTGCCGAGGCCAAGGCTCTGGACATGACCCGAAACAACTACTTCGCCCACACCAGTCCCACCGGGGAAACTCCCTTTGACCTCATGCGGGCTGCCGGGGCGCAGTTCACAACTGCCGGGGAAAACATTGCCCGGGGCGGCTCTGTGGAAAGCCTGCACCGAGCTCTAATGAACAGTTCCGGGCACCGGGCCAACATCCTCAGCAACAGTTTTACCCATGTAGGTATCGGGATCATCGAGCAGGGCGGCACCCTGCGGGTGGCCCAACACTTTGCCCGGCAAACCAATGCCGGCAAAGAGTATACCCCGCAGCCCCCGACACCGACACCGGAACCTGAGCCGGAACCAACTCCCCGTCCCGAGGAGCCCACTCCCCGGCCGCCGGAGCCTGAGCGTCCAGAACCGGAAAGACCCGATCGGGACCAGCGTCCCGGTCAAGGCGGAACCCGCACCTATATCATTCGTCGCGGTGACACCCTATGGGGTATCAGCCGCCGCTTTGGCATACCCCTGTCTCGCATTATCCAGTTCAACGGAATGAATAACCCCAACATCATCTATGAAGGTCAGGTTATTCGCATCTCCGACCGTTAAACACCAAAGACAGCCGATGTGCGGATCACAATGTGGGTCCCCTTCCTATCGGCTGTCTTCCTGTCGAAATCATCTAGGAATAGCTGAAATGCTCTTGGGCCTAACCGGGTTTTGAACTAAGTAACGGAAAACTAAAGCCGCACCCAATCAAATCTTTACTAAAGCAGACCGAGACCTACTCCCTTAGTCTTCTAATCTCCCGGACATCTAAGGTACCGTAGTACCTACCGACCTTACCAACTACTGACAAGGCCATCGCGGACGTAGCAGCGGCGATCACCAGGGCCAGCTGCAGTAATCCTTGGGGTACCGGCTCGACATAGGCTCCATTGGGTAGAGAAGCCGCCGGCTGTAGCTCCGAGGCATACTCCCGGGATGCCAACAATAATATCACCGCTGTTTTCATGATGTTACTGCCCATCACGATCTTAACCAAGTTTCTTTCGGTAAACACCGAGTACAGTCCCACGCCAAATACCAGAATAAGCAACCCTTCAAAGAACTTTACCGTCAATGTTGTCAGCTTCCTTCTTAGTCATTCCCAGACCCCCTTGTTTCCCCAATTGCTCTGAGATAGAAGGCCGTGACGAATCCCGCTCCTAAGATTACCTCCGTTAAAGCCACATCTAAGGCGGCCACTAGCACAAAACATAAACTCGCGGTGAGGCTAATAGCAGACATTAAGGTCACCGCGGCAAGGGCGCTGCTGCTCCGCACCACGATGATGCTCAGGATCAACAGCAGAATACCTAGAATACCCAAGACCACTTCAGTCACAGAGTTCGACCCCCCTTTGCGAGGCGGTGTCACCCTGGGACTTTAACCCCATGCGGTGTCCTGCCCTAACCACGGCACGGGTCCCGGTGGGATTGAGGATCAAGAATAATAGGGCAATGAGTAAGAAACGCACACCATAATCCCAGGTACCCATGTACAACGTGCCCCCAAGGGCAACACATAGAATACCCAGAGTCGTTGTCTTGGTGCAGGCGTGAAATCTGGCGCAAGCATCAAGACGGAGCACTCCAAGGGCCGCCACCAGCGCAAAGGCGGAACCAAGGTAGATCAAGCTCAGTCCCAACACTTTGATCCAGTTACTCAAGGTGAATATCACCCCTTTCCAAGAACTTAGCCAAAAGGAGAATGTCGGCAAAGAGCACCACGCCGTAGACCATCACCACATCCAAGATCATTGGACGGGCCAAGGCTAGGGCGGCTAACATCATTGCCAAAGCAAGACTTAAGCCGAAGCTGTCACCTCCCATCAATCGATGGATACTGGTGGGACCACAAGCAATCCGATAAACACCGATGCCAGCGGCCATAAGAACCATAAGTATCGGTAGACCTAGCATTCAGTCACCTTCCTTACCAGCTCTTCCAATTTCCGGATATAGATCAAGGGAAAATAGCGGTGAAGCAATGAATGTATGCTACCAATTGTGCCGGGATCATATCGATAGATAGTACATCAGAGGTTAGCATGATTAGGCTGGAGAAAAGGTTGACCCGTAAGGGAGATTGTTGGGATAGGTCAAAGGAGCTACCTGAGGAGCGGTCTGTCTCCCACACAGGATCAACCTCGCCATCTGAAGAGCTGAGAGAAATAATTCTCACTTAGAACCCCGTTGGCAATTGCACCTTCAGTTTTCGCTTTTCTCTGGGGCCTCCCCTGCAAAATTCGTCAAAATACCGCAAAGAGGCCAAGTTCTGCTATTATCGCCTGCTAGTTTTCACCGCTAAACGGGACCCGGAGCCTTCGGCTCTGCCAGGACTTCCCAGCTAAAGAGACCACATAGGCCACTCCAGCTAGCAGAACTATGGTGGCTCCTGCGGGCAAATCGGGACCATAGGAAAGGGCCAAGCCACCGGTGGTGAAGGCCAAGCCCAACAGAAAGGCCAAGACCATCATCGGACCCATCCGCCGGGTATACTGTCCCGCGATGGCCGCGGGCAAGGTGAGAAGGGCAATCACCAGCAGCAAACCTACAATCCGGATCAACACCACTACCGTCAAGGAAACCAAACAAAGCAGGAGAAAATACATCACCTCTACGGGAACTCCCCGCAGGCGAGCGTACTCCTCGTCAAAGACAACGGCCAGCAAGGGGCGATAAAACAGCCCCACCAAGAGGACAATCACCAGATCCATTCCAGCGATCAAGGCCAAGTCCCGAGGGGTTACCATCAAAATGTTGCCAAACAAGAAGCTGGTCAAGTCAACACTGTATCCCGGGGTCTTGGCGAGAAAGATCAAGCCGATGGCCATACCCACAGCCCACATGGCACCGATCAAGGTATCTTCGTGCTGCCGCGCTCTGAGTCTGACGATGCTGATGATGCCCGCGGAAATCACCGCAGCCACCAAGGCTCCAGCCATGGGGTCGGCACCGAGATAGTAGGCTACCCCCATTCCGCCCAAGACGGTGTGGGCAATTCCGCCGCCGATAAACCCAATCCGCTTCACCACCACATAGGTACCGGTGATGCCAAAGGCCAAACTAGCTAATCCCCCGGCCAGCAGAGCGTTCTGGAGGAAGGGAAAGCTAACCACTGCTTGCAGAAACTCCGTCATATGCTCACCTTTCTCTCAGGGTCCGACTAGAGATGACAGCGATGCTGGATCATGTTGACCGAACGGTTATAGGTCATCAAGATGGTTTCACCGGTAATGTCCTCCGTCGGATGCAAAGCTACTTCCCTGTTGACACAGGCTACTTTGTTTACGTAGGAAGAGATAAACCCCAAATCATGGGTCACCAAGATAATGGTCATCTGTCGATTGAGCTTCCGCAGCAGCTCATAAATATCCCGCTCAGCCTGACTGTCGACGCTGGCCGTAGGTTCGTCCAGCATCAGAATCTCCGGTTCCGTGGCCAAGGCGCGAGCGATAAACACCCGCTGCCGCTGCCCTCCCGACAGGTCGCTTAAGGGACGGTGGGCTAGATCCGCGACCTCAACGGACTCCAGGGCCCGCCAAGCTGCATCCTTGTCTTCGGGCCGATAGCGTCCGATCAAGGAGCGACGGGAAAGACGCCCCATTAACACCAGATCCAGCACGCTGATGGGAAAGTCCCGATCAAAGTCCATCGCCTGGGGCACATATCCGATTCGAGACCGAGCCAGGTCCGGTCTGGTACCCAACACCCGAATACTGCCTTGGGCAGGAGTCAACAGGCCCAGGGCCAGCTTGATTAAGGTCGTCTTTCCTCCCCCGTTGGGGCCAATGATCCCGATGAAATCCCGGGGTTCCACCGAAAAGCTGACATCCCTCAGCACAGGTACGGCACCATAGTCGAAACTAACTCTGTCAAATTCCAGCACCGGTTGCTGGGATTTTCCCATAGTATCTTCTCCCCTTCTGGTCACTCAGCCAAGGCTTGGTACAGGCTGAGAGTAATCTGCCGGAGATTCTCTAAGTAGTCCTCGGCCAAGGGATCGAGCTGCACCACCTTTGCCCCCACCGCCCTGGCCACGGCGGCAGCACTCTTGGCATTGATTTGAGACTGCACAAAGATGGCTTTGACCCTTTTTTTCCTGGCCACGCCAATTAACTCCGCCAACTGCCGGGCGCTGGGTTCGGAGCCCCCGATTTCGATGGGAATCTGTACCAAATCATAGGCGTCGGCATAATACCCCCAGGAGGGATGAAAGACCATGAAGCTTCGGGTCTTTAGATCCCCTAGGGTATGACGAATCCACTGATCCAGGGCATCGAGATCTTGACAGAACCCTTCTAGGTTAGCGCGATAATAGTCGGCTCCGGCAGGATCGATTTGGCTCAAAGCCTCATAAATGGTAGTTGCCTGCCTTTTCACCAATGGGGGACTCAACCAGATGTGGGGATCGGCTTCACCCTCGCCATGGTGGTGACCAGAGCTCTCCCCATGGTGGTGGCTGTGTCCTTCGATGGCCCGCAAGGGCACCTGCCGGCGAGTATCCACCACCGTCATCTTCGGGTTGATGGCTGCCAACTTATCCATCCACACATGCTCAAAGCCAACGCCGATGCGAAAATAGAGGTCGGCAACACTGAGATTGGCCAATTGGCGAGGAGTTGGGTCGTAGGTATGGGGACTTTCTCCCGGTCCCACCATCACCCCGACGGTAACTCGCTCACCGCCTACCCTCTCCACAAAGTACTTTTGCGGCAGGATGCTGACAAAAACCGATAACCGCTCCTCGGCGGCAGCAACTGCCGGAAGAAGCAGGGTGATAAACACCACCAACAAGAGCAATCTGTGGCTGGGACGGCAAAGGCTTGTTATCATCATCGGCTAAACCTCCCATCATCTTCATGTTCAGAGACTTTTAGAATACAGCCCCTGTCTATTGTATTATCTCCTGGAACCTCGGGGATCCTGCAACAAAGGAGGAAACTACCAGCCCCTTACCCCTTCCACGAAGGAATTAGACACAAATAAAAAACAAGAGGACAGGATTGAAATATCCCGTCCTCTATCCATCTTTACCCCGTGAGTGCCGACCTCTTCGATTACCTACACAACTAGCTAAACTACCCATTATAGATAACTTCCCACCAACTTATCTAGCATGGCATTCTTGGCAAAGTTGAGCCTATCGTTGATGTCACCCCGCCGATCGGCCCTCTCTTCCCGAACGTACTTCTTCAGCCTCTCGATGTACAGATTCCTGTAGTCTCTCATTGGTTTTCCTCCTTCTGTTTTTTCCTTGCGAGTTTATTATACCCAGGTATCACACCAATTTGAACACCTCGAGAGCACAATTAACAGCTTTATAACGGAGTTTTCACCCTTCTGCAATAAATAAAAAAACGCCCCCAACTGGAGGCGGATAGTACTTGTATAGCTTGATGATACTGTCCCTGTTACGTCTAGTAATTCGGTTGTTTTGGATCGTGGGCGTAACCCATCAGACTGAGGAGTAGAGCCCGATCCTCTTCCCTAAGCAGTGCTTCCTCCAAGGAGTCACGGCGAAACAGCATCAAACCTGCTAACAGCAGACCAAACAAAATCAACATATTGACACCCTCCTTTGGGGAGCCCTTGTTGTATTTTGTATTCTGTATACATATTATGGATCATTGTTACGGTTTTGTCAATACCTAGACTACAATTCTTTGCAATTCTGGTCTTTGCCGTCACAGGCTCAGAGGTCCACAAAGGCAACCCCTAGTCCAGCTCCGTATCTTCTTCGTCATCGCTGCCAAACAAAGCCAGGGGGTCGCCCTTTAAGACGATGACTACCTCATACCCCTTCTTCTTGGCCCGATTGAGCAATGTACTGACGGTACCTTCCGTTAGCCCCAGGCGCTGGGCCACCTGGCGATTGTTGACCCCCATTTCCTTCAGGGCTACTACTTGCCTTTCTCGAAAGCTCAGCTTTTCTACTCCCCTGATTTCAATCTTCATCGCGCCACCGCCGCCAATAGTCTTGAGTTCTATCCTGAGTTATCAACAGACTGTGGATAACCTGTGGACAATTTTTGTACATTTCCAATACATTTTATATACATTTGTCAAATTTGACATTCCACCTACGGGGGCAGAGTCCTTCTCCTTGCCCTTCCCCACCGAGGCTAAAGTTGGCCGGTGAATCTGGGAACACTGGGAAGGTGCCTGGTAATAGATGGGCGAAGGAGATGGCGGAGACCATTCCTACAATCCCAGGGTTCGGGGGACAATACCGGCAAGGAGTGAAGGTTCAGTTTGTCAAAAAAGGACTTGGAGCAAGAGCGACTGAAATTGATCGCAAAGCTAGGGGAACTATGGGACAAGGGCTATAGACTATCCAGCGATGAGGTCATAGCAGTTTCCGAAGCCCTCGATGCAGTGGTCCGCAAGATTATGGCACTAAAAAACAGTAACGCCACCTCCGAAGGATAGCTCTAGCTAACCTCCGAAAATGGCGTTCTCACTGATGCTGCCCCCCACTGACGGGACCTTCTGCAGGATCACAAAATTAGTACGATCCTGGTACAAGACCCGGTACCCAAAATACTGGGCCATCCAATCAAAGGTGCGGGGAGCGTAAAAGGTTACGTGGGTAGGATCCCGCACATACCACCAGGACTGCAAATCAACGGCCTCACTGCGTTGGCGAGTCATGATGGCCAAATACCCATGGGATGTCACCAATCCAGCGATTCGCTCCATCTCTTTGCGAGGATCGGCAAAGTGCTCAAAGGCTTCGGTGGAGATGATTAAATCAAAGGGTCGACTCAAATCCACCTCCGGAGCAAAGTAGGGGTCATAGCCAATGGCCTCGTACCCTTCCCGTCGCAACAGCTCCACCAATACGGGACCGGGCCCACACCCATAGTCCAAAATGCGCTTCACATCGGAGCAATACTTGCGTAGCAGGGGAAACTTATCGGTAAACATCTTCACATACCCTGGGTTATCGATGGTGTTCTGATGCTGACTGTACCGGCGCTTTTCCTCCGCGGCGTCCAGGTGCTGCTCCCTGGGAACAAAGGTGAGAGCACATGTGTCACAGCGATAAAAATCCCGGCCCTCTTGGGTCATCTCCCACTGGGCCTGGGCGGTACAAAGGGGGCACCGGCGGGAACTTTCTTTGGGGGACAAGGCTATCAGCAACCTTTCTGCATATCCAAAAACTCCCTCGCGCCTTTAGTCCAATTTCTGGACCCAGGGTCCCTTTCCTTCTGTAAGTGTCGGAGGGAGGTTTTTACAACCTTCACAGGAGATTTACATTAAGTTGAAGAAAAAGAACATGACCAGGATAGACAATTTATGTATAGGGAGGTTTATACTTTGAGTGATATTATTCGCGTAACGGTGTGGAATGAGAACCGTCACGAGACCGAGTATGAGCGGATGAAGCAAGACCTTCCCCAGGGCCTCAAGGCAGCCGTTGACACCTACCTAGAGACGGGGGAAGAAGTAACTGAGGCCTACCCCAATGGAGCGCCCATGTGGCTGAAGTGGCTGGCCAGCCAAGACAAGTACAAAAATAACCCAGAGCTGATTTACCAACGGGGCGAGGAATGGGCAGCCAACAGCAAGACCATTGCTGAAATCTATCCCGATGGTATTCACTCGGTGATCGCTGAGTTTCTCGGCAAGAACGCAGATATGACCGTCAGAACTGCTACCTTGGATGAGCCGGAGCATGGCCTCACCGATGAGGTCTTAAACAACACCGACGTGCTTTTGTGGTGGGGACATATTGCGCACCATGAAGTCAGCGATGAAATCGTCGCCAAGGTCAAGGAACGGGTCTTGGATGGAATGGGTCTGATTGTCCTCCACTCCGGACACTTCTCCAAGATCTTTATCTCTTTGATGGGCACCACCTGTAACCTGAAGTGGCGTGAGCTCGGCGAGCGGGAGCGGGTATGGGTAATCGAACCGGGCCATCCCATTGCCAAGGGCTTGCCAGAGAGCTTCGTAGTCCCCCAGACGGAGATGTACGGAGAGCGCTTTGACATCCCAGCACCGGATAATCTAGTCTTTATCAGCTGGTATCAGGGTGGAGAAGTCTTCCGCAGTGGCTGCTGCTACTACCGAGGAAACGGGAAGATCTTCTACTTCAGCCCTGGACATGAGTCCTTCCCGATTTACAAGCAGCCGGAAGTCCAGCAGGTACTGACCAACGCTGTCCGCTGGGCAGCTCCCTCCGGCGGTCCTGCCCGGAGCTTCGGTAATGTCAAGCCTCTAGAGGACGTAGTCATCGACTCCTAGTCTCCGCGGGCAAATCACAGCCCAAGGACTAAAGCCGCCTTCCCGATGGGAAGGCGGCTTTGTTATTAGCCAAAAAACAAGACCCGATGCAAAGCACCCAGTGGTCTTTGCCGGGTCTTGTCTGCAATCATGAAGCTTACTTGCCCAAGCTGGCCAGATAGTCCTCCCAGATGAAGGCCTTGTCTGGACTGTTCTCCCGCTCATCGGCCCGGAGCTCTTCCAGCAAAGCGTCGAACTCATCCTCGGCCACCGGCAACTCCACAGTCTTGTTGCGCAGGCCAGACAGCAGCATCCCGTTGGCCAACTGAACGGACTTGATGCCCTCGATGGCCGGAGTCAAGAGCTCTTCCTTACCCAGGATGGTGTTAATGACGTTCTGGGTCACTACCATATGTCCCTGAGGAGCCTCGGGAACCTCGATCTCCACGACTTCTGGTCGAGCATGGTAGAAGCCCTGTGGGCTGGTGTCCAGGAGCTCCTGCACCGGAGCCTCGGTCTTGTAGAAGACCAGCTTGTTGTTCTCACACACCAGCTTCCCGTTTTCCGTGGTGATCTCAAGGCGGTTAGTGCCTGGGAAGTCACCGGTGGAGGTAATAAAGCTTCCCGTTGCCCCGTTCTCAAACTCCATCAAGACAGAAATATCATCTTCAACGGTAATGTCATGCCACTTACCCAAATAGGCTTGGGCCGTCAGCTTGGTAGGCAGACCAAAGAACCATTGGAACAGGTCGAGGTTGTGGGGGCACTGATTCATCAAGACACCGCCGCCTTCGCCGTTCCAGTTGCCACGCCAACCACCGGAATCATAGTAAGTCTGAGTTCTGAACCAGTTGGTAATGATCCAGCTAACTCGGCGCACTTCGCCCAAAGTTCCATCCTCAAGGAGTTCCTTGATCTTCTGATAAATGGGACTGGTCCGCTGCTGGAACATCGCAGCAAAGACAACATCGGACTTCTCCCAAGCCTCATTCATCATCCGAGCTTCGCGAGCGGTAATGGCAACGGGCTTTTCGCAGATGACATGAATACCGCGCTTGAAAGCTTCGATAGTCATCTCGGGATGGAAGTAGTGGGGTACGGCAATAATTACCGCATCCACCAAGCCGCTGTCCAACAGATCCTTGTAGTCAGTGAATCGGGCGATAGAATCATCTAACTTGATGGGTTCTACATCATGGTCAAAATCAGCCGGAAACTCGATATTAAACCGTGACTCGTCGATATCACAGACTGCGGTTAGCTTAGCTCCTTCCAGCCGGTGAAAATACCCCAAGTGTCCCTTACCCATGTTTCCTAGACCGATGATACCGAATCGAACTTGTTCCATACTTCTTACCACAACCCCTTTCAAGAAGCCTTTGCCCTGTGATTTAGACATGGCTATACTTCGCTACCAATTCCAGGGTTCCTTTGCGGATTTTTAGTTTTCTGAAATATCTCTGTTTCCTTCTTAACCGAGAAAATTCAGTAGTGCTAAGCCGACAATGACACCGGCAACGGCACCAAAGGTTCCCTCCTGTCTACCCTCAGACAGGTCCTGGGCCGCCGGTAGGAGCTCATCGAAGACTATGTATAACATGGCACCGGCAGCAAAACCTAGGGACAACGACAGGGATAGAGGGGATATAGCGCCAAACTTCGCACCTAAGAAGGCCCCCAGTCCCATGGGCACTCCGGCCAAGACTGTCATCAGAACGCACTTGCCCGCGGGGACCGCAGCTACCACCAGGGGAGCGGCCATGGCCATTCCCTCGGGAATGTTTTGCACCACCATTGCCAGTACCAGACTGGCTCCCGTCAGTTCCGAAACGACGTATCCGGTACCGATGGCCAGACCTTCCGGTAAGTTGTGCATCGTGATCCCCAATCCCAACACAAGTCCAGTTTTCAAATAGCGGCTCCGTTCTGTCTCCTCGGAGAAAAGGTGAAAATGGGGCAATACTATATCCAGACCAAGAATCAGCACCACCCCCAGGACCAAGCCGATAAAGGGGATCCCGGGGCCAGAAATAGCAAACCCCTCCGGTATTAGATCAGAAAAGATGATGGCCAACATAATCCCACCGGAGAAGCCCAGGACAAAGCTTAACACCCGATTTCCCGGCCGACCCAAGAGCACGGTGATGGCTCCCCCTAATCCGGTACCGATAGCCCCGGCTACCAATCCGATCCAAGCTATCCGATAGACATCGATCACTGACTGATTCCTCCTGCAGAAAGTTTCCCTCAAGACCAAGGGTTTTGCCTCAAAGTATATCCTTTGATATTAGGTTCTTGTCTGTATTTTCTTGCAAAGGAGCGATGCGGTTGTGGACCAAACCTGGTTTGATTCCACCCTCTTCCAATGGGTAGTGCTGCCTTTACTGATCTTCCTGGCTCGGGTCCTGGACGTATCCTTCGGTACCATTCGAATCATATTTGTCTCCAAAGGGCAAAAATTCCTGGCTCCGCTCCTGGGATTTGTCGAAATCCTTATCTGGCTGATGGCCATTACCCAAGTGATGAATAACCTCAGCAATGTCCTCGCCTATATCGCCTATGCCGGTGGCTTTGCCATGGGAAACTTTGTCGGCATTAGTATTGAAGAAAGACTGGCCATGGGGCTAGTGATTGTTCACATCATTACCACCAAGTCCTCCGACACACTCTTTAACCGCCTAACGCAGGCGGGTTTTGGCGCCACCAAGGTGGAAGCCAGCGGTGCCCGGGGCCCAGCCACCTTGATTTACTCAGTGATTCGCCGCAAGGATCTGCCCCAGGTGTTGGAAATCATCCATGAAGTTTCGCCCAAGGCCTTTTACTCCATCGAAGACAGCCGCAGTGCCCGGGAAGGGATATTCCCTACCCCAACAACGCGGTCAACGAAGATCCGCTCCCAACTCCTGCGCCTTCGCAAGCAATAGGCAACAACAATGGCCGGGACAAGTCCCGGCCATTGCCGCTAAGCGGTCTTAATCTCCTCTTCCGCTTCCTCATCACTGTCGGCCTGACGCAAACCTCGCTTTTCGAAGAGCTCTTCCAAGGCATCGCGGTTGAACTGAGCCCGATACAGGCTGTGGTAGATGCCCCGTCGCTCCATCAGCTCCGTATGGGAGCCTTGCTCCTCAATTCTACCTCCATCGATGACCACAATCTCATCGGCATTCTTCACCGTGGATAGCCGGTGCGCAATAATCACCGTGGTACGATCCTGGGACAGCCGCTCCAGGGCCTCCTGAATCTCCATTTCCGTAGTGGTATCCAGAGCCGAAGTAGCCTCATCGAGAAGTAGAATCGGCGGGTTCTTCAAGAAGACTCGGGCAATGGAAATCCTCTGCTTCTGTCCACCGGAAAGCTTAACTCCCCGTTCTCCCACATAGGTGTCATATTTATCGGGCAAGGACATGATGAAGTCGTGGATCCTCGCGTTCTTCGCAGCCTCGACAATCTCCTCGTCGGTAGCCGTTGGCCGCCCGTAGAGGATATTCTCCTTGATGGTGCCAGTGAACAGGAACACATCCTGCTGCACTAGACCAATACTTGCCCGCAGAGATTGCAATGTGAGATCCCGGACGTCGTGGCCGTCGACAAGAATCTGGCCCTCATCGACATCGTAGAAACGAGGAATCAAGTGGCACAGAGTGGTCTTTCCTCCACCGGAGGAACCCACCAAAGCCACGGTCTTTCCTGCCTCGATGGTAAGGTTGATGTCCTTGAGCACATCGGTACCTTCTTCGTAACCGAAGGAGACGTTCTTGATTTCAATCTTGCCCTGAACATCTCGCAGCTCCTGGGCATTGGGGCTTTCGACAATCGAGGGCTTCTGCTCCATCAAGTCGAGGAACCGGGTAAATCCGGACATTCCCTGCTCAAACTGTTGAGTAAAGGCCGTCAACCGATGGATGGGCACCAGGAAGAACCGCACAAACATCAGATAGGCCGTCAAGTCAGCTAGGTCAATATGCCCCAGGTAAGCATAAACTCCACCGGCCACCAGCACGGTGACATCCAGCAGGTTGGTGAGAAAGGTCATACCTGAGGAGTACTCGGCCATGGCTTTGAAGGCCTGTTGCCGAGCTTCCCTAAACCTCGAGTTGGCCCCGTCGAACCTTTCCATTTCATACTCTTCGTTGGTGAAACTCTTGGCCACTCGAATTCCCGACAAGCTGTTCTCCACTTCGGAGTTAACATCGGCGACCTTGCGTCGCTCTTCCAGAAAGGCATCTCGCATTGAACGCCGCCGGGAAATTGCGTACCAGGCCAACACCGGTACAAAGGCAAAGGCAATCAAAGTCATCGGGACGTTAATGCGAATCAAATATGTGAAGGAGCCAATAAACATCAGGGTAGCGATTAGTAAGTCTTCTGGCCCGTGGTGGGCTAGTTCCGTGATATCTCGCAGGTCGTTAACCAGCCGAGACATCAAGTGCCCAACTTTGTTGTCATCAAAAAAGCGAAAGTCCATGGTCTGCAGGTGGGTAAAGAGATCCTTGCGCATGTGGTACTCCATCCGCACACCAACGACGTGTCCCCAGTAGTTCAACACATACTGCCCCAGCATCCGCAGTAGATACAATCCCACCAGGACCCCGCCAAAGATAAACATTGGGCGAATCCGTAAGTTAGGAATGAAGTCCTTCATAAATAGACGAATAGACGGGTAACTATCGGGAAAATCAGATCCAACCCGGCAACGGCAGCGGCGCAGAGCATGTCGATGAGGAAAAGTTTCCACTCAGGACGATAGTAGGAAACAAATCTTCTTAGTTTGTACATGGGCAATCTCCTTCTCTAATTAAACATAGGCAATCTCCTTCTTTGGAGGCACGCACCAAATCCTTCAGTTGCAGACCTTCATTCTTGCACGCTAAACGCAGGACGGATCACTCCACCCTGCGCCAAGGCCCCATCTTGTGATAATTCTCTCCTAACGGCTACAACCCAGACACCTTTACCCGATTCTGCATGATGTCAAACCCTTGGTTTCCAAGAATTTGACAATGCACCGGACAGAGCCCGTGATAGCACCCAGATGCCCTGGGCTTGCCCCTAGACAACAGCCTGCCGAACCCATCGGCGAGATTCTATGCCCCTTTCTACCACTGACTGAAATGTTCCAGCAATTGATACTAATTCTCGATCAAAAAGTAATTCCCTTTTTATCTCTCCCCAGGAACTCACATTCTCCGGTCCTTTTGGTGTGTCCCGGCAAAAACTATTACAGAAGACGGAGAACCGCCCCTTCGCAGAGAACTATACACATTATGCTTCAAGATTATGCCTTGAAGCAGATAACCAAACCGGAAGAGGATGTGAGTAGATTGGCGGACTTAGTGGTTCGACCCTTAGATCCAAACCGACCGGAGGAAAGAGAAAGATTCTTGGATATCACCTTTCAAGCCTTCAATATCCCTTCTGCACAGCGACAGGTGATTGCGGAAGCCAACAAGACCAACTACGATGAAACCCTGGCGGTTTTCGCTGGTCAGGAGTTACTGGCAGGCTTACTGATCTTAGACAAAGCAGTCTATGTTGGTCAGAATGCAATTCCCATGGGAGGCATCGCCGCGGTAGCCTGTCCTCCGGAGCATCGCCGCAAGGGCGCTACCTCCCGCCTGCTGACGGAGTCTCTGCATCGAATGCACTCTCAGGGCCAGGCGATCTCGATGCTCTATCCCTTTAATTATCAGTTCTATCGCAGGTACGGTTGGGAGCTGGGGACTGTACAGCGACATTACTCCATCGCCCTTTCGGATCTGAAGGAGTTCCTCCCGGCCCAGGGTCATACCCGCCGAGGAACAAAGGAGGACATCGATGCTGTCAGTGCCCTATATGACCAGTGGGCTCGTGCCTACATCGGTCCCCTGCGGCGAAACCGAAGGGACTGGGAAAAGCAATTGTGTCCATCGAACCCGGGACAAGAGGACTATCGCTACCTTTATCTGTGGTATCCCACGGCCGACTGCCCCCAGCCTGAGGGATACATCGTCTTTACTATCTCAACTCAATCGGGACGGAGGCTGCAGGTCCAGGAATTTTGCGCCCTAAGTCTTGAGGCCTATCGGGGGTTGTGGGGACTCTTGGCAAACCACGATTCCCAAGCGGAAAGGATCGAGATCTCCCTTCCAGAGGATGACCCCCTGACGTACGTGATGGCCAATCCCAAGGTCATCCGGTGCTCCCTAGAGCCCTCGGCCATGTTCCGGATCGTCGATGTGATCCCGGCTCTGGAGGGCCGGCCCTTTGGCGTTGCCAGTGCCACCCTGGGGATAGAGATCTCAGATCCCCTTTGTCCCTGGAACCAGGGGAGTTTTCTGCTCACCATTGCCGATGGTCAAGGTTCCGTCACCCAGACCACCGGGGAGCATCACTCATCTCTGGCCTTGAGCATCGAGACCCTGAGCCAGATCTATACGGGAACAATATCCCCCTCCCAGGCCCTGTCCCTAGGGAAAGCCCAGGCAAAGGGAACCATCGACGACCTTGCTCTGTGGGATCAGGCCTTTGGCAATTTGTCCTCCCACATCTGGGATCGTTTCTAACCCCATTTCCCACTGTTTCAACCGGAAGCTGCCGGTATCTAGTGCAGCTTCCGGTTTTTTTATGTCACCGCTGCCGCCACCGGATCATAGCTTAACACTGAAAGTTTGCTTGCGGGAAACCTTCCTACCCTCAAGTAAATTTTATCGAACCAGAAGGAGACGTGACTGAAATTGATGACAAACAGCATATCCTTGGATCTGCTGCCTGTAGGCGCCCAAGCCAGGGTGGTATCCATCGCTGCTCAAGGTTCCACCCGCCGCCGACTGTTGGATCTGGGACTGGTACCGGGAACACAGGTCAAAACCCTGCGTTACAGTCCCTCCGGAGATCCTACAGCTTACAGGATACGCGGCGCTGTCATCGCCCTGCGGCAACGGGAAACGGAAAAAATCTTAGTCCAACCTGCAAGGGAGTGAGGGGATGATGGAATCGAGCAATACATCGACGAACCCAGTGCCTAGCCTGCGCCGAGAGTTAGAGCAAGGGGTGTCGGGAGATTATGTTGTTGCTCTGGCAGGAAACCCCAATGTGGGCAAGAGCACCGTTTTTAACGCCTTAACGGGACTAAACCAACATACCGGTAACTGGCCCGGCAAAACGGTGACCTCGGCCCGGGGGATCTATCGGTATCGAGATCGGGATGTGGTGCTGGTGGATCTACCGGGCACCTATTCCTTACTGGCCAATTCCGTTGAGGAGGAAATCGCCCGGGACTTCATCTGCTTTGGTCAGCCCGACGCAACGGTGGTGGTGGCCGATGCCACCTGTTTAGAACGAAATCTTAACTTGGTCCTTCAGGTATTGGAAATTACCCCACGGGTGGTGCTATGCCTCAATCTCGTGGACGAAGCCCAGCGCAAGCACATTTCCATCGATGTCGATAAACTGGCCACTAGGTTAGGGATTCCCGTAGTACCCTGTGCAGCCCGCAAAGGCGAAGGCCTCGACCAGCTCAAGGCTGTCATCGATGAAGTGGCATCCGGTAGGATTAGACCCCAGCCCCTGCGCTGGCGCTATTCCGATCAACTGGAGGGAGAGATTGCCCAACTGGTCCCCTATCTGCAGCGGGTGCTGCCCCAGGAGCTCAATGCCCGGTGGGTCGCCCTGCGGATCATGGAGGGAGATGAATCCATTGTTCCCAACTTGCTCTCTCTCGCTGCAAACTAAGCCGTCCTGGCGAAGGGAGCCCTACGGAGGTAGTTGATATGGGTACCACATACGTTGAGCCACGAACTTTGCAGGAAACCCTTGAACAAATGCAAGGTGCCGTCAAGAGCAGAGGTGACCAGTTCCGAGACGAAATTGTCTCCACTATCTATCAGCAGGCGGAGAGCATTGCCGCCGAGGTAGTCAGCCAATCGAAGGAGGAGGGCCCCAGCTGGGATGATCGGATCGACGACATCCTCACTTCCCGCACCTTTGGCTATCCCTTGATGTTAGCATTGCTTGGTGGGATCTTCTGGCTGACCATCACCGGAGCCAACTATCCCTCCCAGCTGCTGTCGGACTTCCTCTTTGCCATTGAAGCAAGACTAAGCCTAGTCTTTCGAGCTCTGTCCGCGCCGGAATGGCTCCAGGGGCTGCTTCTTTCCGGCACCTATCGGGGTTTGGCCTGGGTGGTGTCGGTTATGCTTCCTCCCATGGCCATTTTCTTTCCTCTTTTTACCTTACTGGAGGACTTGGGGTATCTGCCTCGGGTAGCCTTTAATCTCGATGGTTTCTTCAAGCGAGCGGGAACCCACGGGAAACAGGCCTTGACCATGGCCATGGGGTTTGGCTGCAATGCCGCGGGCGTGGTTGCCGCGAGAATCATCGACTCTCCGAGGGAGCGAATGATTGCCATCATTACCAACAACTTCGTTCCCTGTAACGGCCGATTTCCCCTACTGATTTCCCTTTCAGCCATCTTTTTGGGCGGTCAAGTGGTTGGGGCCTACGGCAATGCCCTGGCCTCTTTGGTGGTAGTGGCTCTGGTCCTGGTGGGAATTACCGTGACCCTGCTGGTTTCCTGGGCACTGTCCAAAACTCTGCTGCGGGGGGTACCGTCCTCCTTTTCCCTGGAACTGCCACCCTATCGACCGCCGCAGATTGGCCGGGTGCTGGTTCGCTCCATCTTTGATCGCACGTTGTTTGTCCTTAGGCGGGCGATCATGGTCGCGGCACCCGCGGGGGCCATCACCTGGATTCTGGCCAACTCCTATGTGGGAGAGCTGAGCGTCCTGGCCCATGCAGCCCGTTGGCTGGAGCCCTTCGGCCGTGCCCTGGGCCTTGATGGTTACATCATTCTGGCCTTCCTGTTGGGGTTGCCGGCCAATGAGATCGTCATCCCCATCCTGATTATGAGTTATCTGGGAGCGGGGGCAATGTTGGAACTAGACAGTATTGAAGCGATGCGACAGCTATTCTTGGCCAACGGGTGGACCTGGCTCACCGCGCTGAACACCATGTTGTTTTCCCTGCTCCACTTTCCCTGCGGCACAACGCTGCTGGTTATCGGCAGGGAAACGGGTCACATCAAGTGGCCGGCACTCACCTTTGCCATCACAACGGGCATTGCTAGTACAGTCTGTTTTGTCATCGCCCAGGCAGCTGGATTCCTTGGTCTTGTTTAAAGGGAGGGGGCGAACCAATGCTAACGGAAAGCATGGAGGATTACCTGGAAATGATCTATCGCTTGGTCCAGGAACAGGGATATGTGCGAGCCGTTGATCTGGCAGAGCGGTTGAAGGTGCAATCCTCCAGTGTCACTCGGATGATTCAGAAGCTGGACGAAGCGGGGTTCATCTCCTATGAGAAATACCGCAACGTCGCCCTCACACCCCTGGGCGAGCATTACGGTAAATTCCTGGTCTGGAGAGATGCCACCTTGAAAACCTTCCTGCATCTGCTCAATTCCCAAACAGGCATCGACGAGCAGGTGGAAGGGATCGAACATTACATTACCCCAACAACCATGGCCTTGATTCGCAACCTGATCCAGTACTTTCGCACCCATCCCACAGCCCTGGCAGAATACCGCAACCTACAGCCCAATGAGTCCTATCCCGAAGGGGAGGACCTAAGATACCTGCGGGCCTGGGAATTTCGCCATGCCCAGGACTAAAGAGCACCGGTACTCACCGGTGCTCTTTTCGGTTACACTAGGGATAGCTACACATCTGCACTAAGGCAAGGAGGGTTTCGATGCAGCGTCACAGACCCCTTTGGTTGTTACTTACCGTCCTGTTGGCCATCACCTTAGCCTCTTGCACAACGGCTAAACCCCCAGAGGACACAGAGGAGCCCCTTGTCCGGCAAAGGGTGGAAGCACCGCCGACCCAGGTTCAGCCCACCCCGGAGGAAGCCGAGGAAATCATCGCCGACCGGGCCATGGCAACTCTGGAAATTATCAAGAACCGAGATTTTGCAGCTTTAGCAGAAGTGGCTCATCCCTCCGGCGTCCGCTTTTCTCCCTATGGCCATGTCAATACCGGGGAAGGGGGAGATCTGGTCTTTTCGCCGGAGCAGATTGCCGTCTTCGGCACCGACGAAACCAGGTACACCTGGGGCAGCTACGATGGCACGGGGTTTCCCATTGAACTTACTCCCCGGGAATACTTTGATGAATTTGTCTATACTGCTGACTTCGTCAATGCCGAGACCGTTAGCTATAACGAGATTGCCCACAGCGGCAATACCCTGGAGAATCAATTTGAGGTGTACCCCAATGCGATTATCGTTGAGTATCACTTCTCCGGATTTGATCCTCAATACGAAGGCTTAGATTGGCAGAGTCTGCGCCTGGCCTTTGAAGAACACCAGGGAACCTGGTATCTCGTCGGCGTGATTCACAACCAATGGACCATCTAATCCGATCAGACCAAGAGAGGGCGTCCCGGTATTACCCAGGGCGCCCTCCCGCTAGATAATCTACTATCTCTTACCACCAACGCAGTGCATCGGGATCCAGGATCTGAATCCGGCGCTGTTCCCTTTGACTAATCCAACCGGAATCTTCAAACTCTGCCAGGCGCCGGCTAATAGTCTCCGGCGATGTTCCCAAATAAGAGGCCAGATCTTTACGGGACACCGGCAAAGTTACCGTCAATGACCCACTGTCCTCCGACAGTTCCAAGAGGTAATCGGCGATGCGGCGATCCACGCTTTCCGTTGCCAAGCTGGTGGTCTGCCGCTCACTCTTGGCCAGCCGTTCCGAGAACTCCTCCAGGATCCGCAGGGAAATCGTCGGAAATTGCAGCAGAAACTCCTGCAGCACCTCCCGATCCATGGTGCACAGTTCCGTGGGTTCCAGAGCCTCAGCAAAGGCATCATGGGTGGATTCGCTAAAGAGTGCCAGTTCTCCGGTAAAGTCCCCGGGCTCCAGCACTCGAATCAGCTGTTCCTTACCCGATGTGGCCAGCCGATAAATCTTCACCCGCCCCTTATGGACGATATAAAGACGTTGAGAAGGGTCCCCTGCCCGATAAATCATCTCGCCCCGCTGGTAGCTTTCTGCTTTAAGAGCCTGAGAAATCTCCCACAGCTCTTCCGGACTCAGATGGTTAAAGATGGGAACTAGGGACAGACAGCTTATTTGAACCTGGTGTTCGCCTTCGGTACAATGACAGCATCGGTTACTTGTCACTTGCTTTCCCTCCCACCGGCCGGCGCCAGAAGCAACTACCCGTTAGTTAAGCACCCTCGCCGGCACCGGTTTCCTTACTGCCTCTGGCTCTCCCCCATTATATCCGATTAAGCGCACCGCGTTAATTATCTCCTATTACCGCTCCCTGCCCTAACTGCCCGTCGAGTGATAGTGTCTTACGCCAAAGTTCCAGACCTGCAGACAGAGGAGAAAAAACACTGGGCCAACCACCGGCGACACCCAAGATACCCAGACAGGGAACTCTCCACCGGCGGGATGGTCAAGGATGGCCATCAAGGGAAAGTAGTTGATGGCAGCCAGGGGAATGATCCACGTGAAGAAGCGGCGAAACCACTTCTGATAAATGGTAATCGGCATCTGAGCGGTCTGCACTCCCCCATAGGTAGTCAAGTTAACCACCTCTAGGCTTTCCACCGACCAGAAGGACAGGGTAGCCTGGAGCACAAACAGGCCGGAAAAGAGAAAGGCTCCACCGGCAATGGAGGCGATAACCAGGAGAATTTGCGCCAAGGTCAACGTCAACTCCAAATTGGCCATTCCCCAACCCAACACAATCAATCCTTGGGTGAATCGGCCAATGCGCATCAGCTGAAACTCCAGACCGATGACCTGCAGAACGGTACTCCTCGGTCTCAGGAGCATCCGATCAAAGGTTCCGGCCCTAACATGGCGGTGCAGGATGTCAAAGCCCCGGGCACCGGCTTCTGCTAAAGCAAAGGCAACGTGCACCATTCCATAGAACACAGCCACCTGGGGCAGAGTCCACTCCCCTAAGCTGCCAAATCGGGAAAACAGTGCCAAGATTCCCAGGAAATCAATCACGGTAGTCACCAGATTGCCCAGGATCATCATCACAAAGGACGCGGGATACTGCAGTTGGCTGCGCAGGGATACTCCGACATAGCGTAGGTATAACTTCAATCCATCTCTCATCCTCTACCCTCCCTGGACCACGATGCGCCTGAGACCCCGGGTCAAAAGCCTTCGGCCCCAAAGCACGAGAATAATCGTCCACACTCCTTGGCGAGCCAAGAACACCCAGAGCTGGCTGGGGGGAAGCTGACCGGTGAAGAACCGCGCCGGAGTGTCCACCAATCCCGCAAAGGGAAGAAGCTCCATTATCCTCAGTGCCCATGGGGGAAAGAGGGGCAGGGGAATCACCATCCCGGAAAAAATCGTCACTACTGCGGGCAGTAAGCGGGTTATCCCCTCACCGGAGATGGTCCACAGCAGCGAAATATTCATCAGATTGGTTATAGCACAGCCTAGGAACAGTGCTCCTAAGGTAGCCGCCAGCCAAGCGCCGAAGCCGCCCAGGGTTGGCAGCGCCAGTGAGTACCGCTCCGGCAAGAGGAAAATGCTGACCGCAAACAAGGGTACCGCCCGCAGCAACGTAGGGGCAACCCGTAGGGCAATGGCCCGGGCATACCATTGGTTGTAAAGATCCACGGGACGACAAAGCTCATAGGCCACGTTACCGGAGCGAATTAACTCCTGGATGTCTCCATCGCCATTCCAAGGCAGCATCCCCAACATCGCCTGCCCCAGCCAAGTGTATCCCACAGCCTGGGCAAAGGACAGGGGTTGAGGCTGGGAGGTTGACAGGTAAAAGGCCTCCAATACCATAATCATTACCAATCCCCACATGAATTGGGTAGCCATTCCCGCCAAGGCTGCCACTCGATACTGCACCAACAACATGAACCGCAGCCGTATTATCGCCTGATACACCTTCATGTGATATGCAGCTCCTCATAGAGGCGGGAAATCACTTCATCGATGGGGGGATCCTCGATGAGCAAATCCCTCACTGACAACTTCTTCGACACCTCTGTGATCAGTTCTGAAGGGGTGATCTGCCCTGGGATGAAGTTGAAGTGAGCCTGGTTTCCCTCCAGTCTCACCAGTTGTGCTCCCTGGACATTGGCGGCTATGTACTCCTCCGGGTAGGCTTGACCCAGCTCGACGATGAGACGCCTTTCCCGGGTCACTTGATGGCGGATGTCCTTGAGATTTCCCTGCAATAGGATCTTCCCTCGCCCGATAATCATCACTCTACTGCAAAGAGCTTCTACATCATCCATGTCGTGGGTGGTCAAAATAACTGTGGTACCCCGTTCTCGATTGATCTTCTTGACAAAATCCCTCACCACCAGCTTGGAGACTGCATCTAAACCGATGGTAGGCTCATCGAGGAAAAGCAGCTTGGGCCGATGGAGCAAGGAGGCCGCCAGTTCACAGCGCATCCGCTGCCCAAGGCTCAATTGTCGCACCGGAGTCTCCAACAGGGGCTCCAGCTGCAGGATCTCCACCAACTCCTCCTTGGCCTGGCGATAGTCCCCCGGTGAGAGCCGGTAGATATCCCGCAGCAGCTCAAAGGAGTCAATCACCGGTAGGTCCCACCAAAGTTGGGAGCGTTGGCCAAAGACGACACCAATCTCCCTGACGTGGGCAATGCGTTCCTGCCACGGCACCCTTCCCATCACCTGACACAAACCGGAATCGGGAACTAGAATCCCACTGAGGATCTTCACCGTTGTTGACTTCCCGGCACCGTTGGGACCGAGATACCCCACCAACTCTCCCTCCTCGATGGTGAAGGAAATCCCATCGAGGGCCGGAACCAGGACGTGGTCCCTTTTCGCCAATCCCCGAAAGGCCTGCCAAAGGCCGGCTTGTCTTATGGCTACCTTAAAGGTTTTTACTAGGTTTTCCACCACGATTTGGGCCATTGTCCTCCTCCCTTCCCACTCTCCTCTTGACCGGTACAATTTTACTCAATATTTACGGCGAACCTTCTTATCTTACCAGTTTTGATCAAGAACAGCAATGGTGGGAAAGGCAAAGGCAGGCGAAGAACATCATAGTTCTTCGCCTGCCTTCCTGGGACTAGCAAGAATGTCTGGAGCAAACTCTTTACCTTCCAGCAAAAGTCTGGCACCAGATGAAGGGATAGCACATATACTAAGGTGTCGTGGAAGGAGGAGTAGAAACTGTGATGTGGTTTGACGGAAAACTCCAAGAGTTGGAGCAGAAACTCGACAAGATGATTGAACTTCTCCAACGGATCGTCGATCTGCTGGAGGAGCGCACAGCCTCCACTTCAACGGGCACGTCTACTAGCTTCCTGGGACAGCTTCTCAGCCAATTGGCCTCAGGCCAGGGAGAAATCATCTCCATCTCGCTCCCCACTGGCCAAGAGGAAAGAGAGGCAAAGGAGGAAAATCCCGATTAGCGACAACCCCAGCGACATACCTTACCGCCTGATCCTATCACCGGCCGGTGGGAACCCTGAAAGGGCAGCCGTTCCCACCGTGGGTCGTGACAGCGATCAGGCGGTGACAGTTTTTAGCGGCCCGTTCCAGCAGCCCCGCCTAGAACAAAGGTGGGCAGGCTGACGCTTTCGCCACCAGTGGCAATCAAGGCCTTTCTTCCTGCCCGGGTAAAGATGCCGCTGAACTTCTCTTTGTACATAAAGAGTCCGATGAGGTAGTTGTAGGGTTCAAAGCGAAAGCCATCCTTCTCAACGGTGGCCATTCTCAGCTGGGGAACCTGGCAGAACTCCTGCACCAAATAGGTCTGGGGCGCAATCCCGGCCACAATCTCTTGCCACTCTGACTGACTGTGGTTCTTGCCGATAAAGACACCCTGCCCGGCGTAAAGATCCAGAGGTTTCAGCACCCAAGAATCCTTGTCATCGATTATCCGCCGGCGCAGGTTGGAACCATCGTCGTCAATGACCAAAGTCTCCGGAACATGGGCCTTGATAAAGGCGATCTCCTCTTGGGTGAGAAGGGCCTGGCACTCCTTGCTGTGCAAAACGGCAAAGATCATTTTGTTATGGATAATCTGGGAGACAAAGCCTCCGACCACACAGACGGCGCCATCTCGGTAGGCCTGGAGAAAATCCTGGATTTCCTCGGCTTCTTCGATAATCCGAGCGGTGGTGGCTCTACGGTATACCAGATCGATTTTCATCCCCCTGACCGACAGCTGACCGGAGCGGTACTTAAAATCTCGGGGATCGCAGATCACCGTCTGATACCCCCGGGCCCGGAAGTAGTTTTGAAAGACCTGAAACTCGCTGATGGTCCCTTCCCGATCAAAGTCCACAATGGCAATGTTGGGCTTGCCGGCGCTGCTTCCAGCAAACTCTTGGTAAATCTCCAGCATACTGTCAACCCAGGAATTGAAGAGTTCGAAATCCACCAGGTGATACTGCTCCAGGAAACCCGCCAAAGCCTTGGCACTCCAGAAAATGTCATGAAGTACCGAGATTTCGTTCATCCCCGAGGAGCCATCGGCATTGAGTTCACAGAATTGGAAGCTGCCGTCATAGGAGTAAAAAACATCAAACCGAGCCACGGGAAAGCTGTATCGGTAGCCGGGATCCAGGAGGATCAGTTCCTCGGCTAGGGGTGAAAAACCAAACAGCCGGCGAAAATCGGGACTTTTCCGGTACTGGGCAATCACTTTGCGGAGGATTCCCGTCAGGGTATCGGTGAGCTGCTGGAATCTCGCGATGTCGTCCTGGGAAAAGAACATCGGTTGATAGATAAAGTCCACCGGCTTTCCCATGTAGATGGCGGTGGAGTTCTCCACGTGGTTCTTAACGGTAAGATAGTCTTGGTAAAAGGCCTTCGGATCGGCCATCACCTGCTGCTCAAAGGCCTTGAATAAGTCCAGCGCACTTGTTGTCCGATAATCCATTACACCCGCCCTCGCAGATTGAGATTAAGGGTTTCCGGGGAAAGCACACACCATTGAATTGCGGTGCGGGTACCCTGACTCAACCGAGACAGCGTTAATTCCCGGGGAGTCAGTCCCTAACTGACCATTTCCTCTATGGGGGCCAGATAGTGTAGTTCCGCCGCCGACAGAGCACCCTTGGCCAGTTCCAGGTAGTTTTGAAATCTTTCCAGGACGGTGAAGGCTCCCGCAGCTGCCTGAGTTCCATCCCGGAGCACCCGCTCCCTTAGGCCCACTAGGGCTGTCTCGCCAAATTCCCTGGCCTCGGTGTACAACCGCTGCAGATTGAATTGGTCGTACAATAAGCCCTTCCACAGGGCCACATAGCCGAAGTTAAGGGGATAGGGTAGACTGTCTGCCATGCGAATCTCTAGGTATCTGCGCACCCTCACATCGGGAAAACACATCGACAGGAGGTAGTCTAGTTCATCGTCAGTGAAGGTCTCTGGGTCAAAATATTCCTTCACTGGCTTTTCTCCCCCAGCGTAGGATAACTGCCCGTCCTTGAGGACAATCAGGGCCGGGGAATCGAGAATATACGCCGCGTATTTTTCGTAGGAGTAGTCTTCGGTGAAAATCCCTTTAGGATAGCCGCAGCGGTCATCGTCACAGTCACTCCAGATCCTATACCGAAGGGCCACCGGGTGGTTGACCTCACCTTCATAGAGGGAAGCGTTGTCAAAGACAGCATACATAAAGGGCGTCAGAAAGCTGATGACCCGGCTTTTGATCCTGAAATCCTCTTCGTCGGTATAATCGACACAGACCTGGGTTGCTGCGGTACCCTTCATCATCCGATGGGCAGATTGGCCCCTGGTCCCCAAATAGGTATACATCCAGCGATATCTCTGTCTGGGAAGCAGCGATATCTGCTCAATGGGTGTCACCGGTTGATACCCCAAGGCCACTAGGATTTGACCCCGCTCCTCTAGGATCTCCACTATTTCAGCCAGGACCCTGCGGTAGATGTCCTCAATCTGCCCGATGCTCTCTTCGGGGGCAAAATTAACCTCCAACTGCGCTCCCGGTTCCAAGGCAATGGAGACCCCGTCCTTCTCTGCCCCGATCAGGTGCCCCTCTTCCCACACCGGGGACCAGCCCTTGGCGACTAGACAGCCCAGGAGGTCTGCAATCCCCTGTTGACCGCTATAGGGAACCGCCGCCAGGCTCTCACCGTCAAGGACTAGGTATTCCAGCTCTATCCCTATCGCCTGTTCCTCCGGCGCTTTCTCACCGGCTCTAAAGTGCTCAACGAACCGCTTCAATTGGGCTGCCCGTTCCATGGCTTCCTCCCCATCTCTTTTGTTCAGACTACGGCCGCAACCGACCATCATATTTGTACCCCAAAAGCCATCGGCTCACGCAGCATATGAGCTAGGGAGCAACTCCGCTTCCTAGGAACCAACAAAACCTGGCCCAAACGGTACCTTTCCATCAGCTCCCAGATGCTGCAAGTTCCCTGAGACGACAAGAGCGACAGCCCGCGACCGTCGCTCTCCTAACCGAAGTTAAATATTGCAATTTAAGGGTCAATCTAAATGAACCGATACCCAAGGGCGTTAAAGATATAACCAATGATGATAATCCCGAAGGTAACCACTCCGACAAAGACCGCCAATAGCCTCGCTTTAACCACCTTCTTCAACAGGATCAACGACGGCAATGACGTGGCCGTCACCGCCATCATGAAGGTTAGAACCGTACCGATCCCAACACCCTTAGCCACTAAAGCTTCAGCAATTGGCAAAGTACCGAAGATATCTGCATACATGGGTAACCCTGCCACAGTGGCGAGCACTACTGAGAAAGCATTCTTCTCTCCTAACAGGGCTGTGATCGCAGACTCAGGGATCCAGTTGTGAATCGCTGCTCCAACGCCCACCCCGATGAGGACGTAGAGCCACACCCGGTGTACAATGTCCTTGACCTGGGCATGGGCAAATTCAATCCGTTCCCTGGAAGTCATCCTGAAAAGAGTGAAATCAGCCGGGCTGGTGGCCGCCACTTCAATGTTGTAGACAAAGGGCTCGATATATTTCTCCAGCTTGAGCTTACTGATGATACTGCCCCCGGTAACGGCCAACAGGATACCAACTACCACATAGGCTGAGGCAATCTTCCAGTTGAGAATGCTGGCCAGTAACAGGATTGAGGCCAAGTCAACCAAGGGCGATGAGATGAGAAAAGAAAAGGTGACCCCGATGGGCAAGCCGGCATTGATAAACCCGATGAAGATCGGAATCGATGAACAGGAGCAAAAGGGAGTAATTGTTCCCATTAAGGCTCCAAGCAGGTTAGCGCCGATTCCATCGAATCTTCCCAGAATCCTGCGAGTTCGTTCCGGTGGGAAGTAGCTTTGAATATAGGAAATTCCAAAGATTAGTGCCGACAACAGGAGAAAGATCTTCACCGTGTCATAGATGAAAAAGTGGATACTGCCCCCAAGTCCACTAGTCACATCAAGACCAAATACAGAAACAACCAACCGTTCAACCAGGACCGCCAACCACTCCATCTTGAGCACTTGGTCGTTGAGCCACCGAAGTACGATCATCAAAATCCCCTTCCCACGAAGGCATCAAGAACAATAGGGCACTGCGACTGGCAGCGCCCCTTACTATTCTGCGTCCAGGCACAATGCTGCCTACTGCATCAGCAGCTCTTTCAGTTTGCCCTTACTTGGCAGTGTGCCGCTGCAAACCACCTTTTCATCAACGACAAGGGCAGGCGTGCTCATCACCCCGTAGCCAATGATCTTGGCCACATCGGTAACCTTTTCGATGGCAGCATCCAGACCCTCATCTTTGACGACTTCCCGCACCAGCTCCTCTAACTGATTACATTTGGCACAACCGGAACCCAACACCTTGATATTCACCTGCGATTTCTCCTCCCATAGGCTAAAGTATGCAGATCTATCCTAGCAGGAAGATGACCCTTCACCGGCTAGATTGAAGCAAGCCACTGCTTGATCCGACGGGCAATAGAATCCCGCACTTCGCGGAATTTCTCCATAATTTCCTCCTCGGAACCTGCAGCCTTGGCGGGATCTTCGAAAGCCCAATGGAGTCTTTGTACCGACGGTGGTGTCACCGGACAGTATTCCTCAGCATGGGAACAAAGGGTAATGGCATAGTCCATGCTGCTAAGTAGTTCTTGGTCGATGACATCGGAGGTGTTAGCGGAGATATCGATGCCGATTTCCCTCATCACCGCAACAGCTCGGGGATTAATCCCGTGGGGCTCCAGTCCGGCGCTGTAAACCTCTGCTTTCCCTTCCCCCAAGGCCTTGGCCAAGCCCTCAGCCATCTGACTGCGACAAGAGTTTCCGGTACACAAGAACATGATCCGAATGGGGCGCTTTTCCATCATCGATCCCTCCACTTAGTTTAGCTTTCCCCCACGCCTAGGCTTACAGGCAATTACCAGGGGATTTTGCTCTAAACCGGCTACTTGGTTCATCTCAGCTTCCAATTCCGGAATGGTGCCTACATCCGCAGCCAGGAACTCAGCGAACTCCCGTTGAAACCGATGCAGAGCCCCTTCATCGGCTTTGTAGTACACCCACTGACTATCCTTTCGTTCCGTCACGAACCCAACTTGTTTCAGTCTTTGCAGATGCTGGGACACTCCCGGCTGACTGATTCCGATGATGGCAGCCAACTCACATACGCAGTACTCCTGATAGGCTAGAAGCTTCAACAACTTCAACCTGGTCATGTTCCCTAATACCTTCATCTGTTCAACCAGTTCGGTGATGACTACCACCCCTTGTGATTAAGTATTCGCTTATATGCTAACATGCTTATCTTTCCTGGTCAACCGAATCTTGACTCAACTGCTTTCCCTTCCGTGTAGAGGCACTGAGAGCCATGGACAACCTAGTCTGCCGTCGTCTCGGCTTTACGCACCGCAGGTAACGCATAAGAAAAGCGCTAGTACTCAGATGCTGAGCACTAACGCCGCAATGTCCGTCGGAAACCAACAAGTTGCCGTCTTACATTTCTAATTGGAATGGGTTCCTGTCAAGCTGCAGACGAAACCCCATAGGTTTGCAGAATAAGGTGCCCTATACTCTATCCTAGACTACTTCGCGAAAACCGTCACCGTGATCACGTCGCTGTAGTCACCGGCACGTGCAGCAAACCAATCGGCTTTGGGCGCCTTGAAAATCACCTTGAGGGGCATGTCAATAACACTGCCAGTGAAGTCGTATCCGTAGGGTCCCCAACCTCCTACGCTCTTGCCGGCTCCGAGGAAGAAGGGATGGCCGGTACCAGGAGTCCAGCTGTATTGAACCCACTGATTAAGCGTAGGGCTCTCGTTGCCCTCAGCATCGACAAATCCTGCAGACTCTAAACGTACATAGACATCATCATTGGTGTAGAGCTTCATTGTCGTGGACAGGGTCCTGCCATAGCCGTCCGCAAAGTTGATATCCTCAAGATTCAAGCTGTCGGGAAGCACTAATTCAACATAGTGTAGAATATTAAGCTTAACATCAAAGCTATCACTGGCTGACTTGGCCATGGCAACAGCTCCCAAGGCAACTACCAATACTAGGGTGAGAAACAACACTTTTTTCATTTCATTTCCTCCTCATTGATTTGTGAAGCGATCCCGTATAGCTCAACGCCACTCCCATAGGTGCCCGTTTAGGTTTTTACTACCAGAGGAAACGACATCGACGGGACTACGAAGGTCCAGGTAAATACTGGACTCAACAACGTGGCTTACGACATTTCCCAAACCACAGATACTCTAGATCCTATGCTGATCTCCTAGTCATATGCTACTCTGACTTCGTGTTTTCTAGCATGACGTCAGAGTATTTTGACAGCCAACACAACGCAACTGCAGAACGCATTACTAGATCGGCTAATCCCCCCTTCAAGACCGAACCATTGTCTATTTGTAAACCGGCTCTTTTCACTCACCAGACATAGCATACTCTGTCCCATTCAGAATCCAATCAGATAGATCTTAGAGCTTAGTCAAAGGCAAAAGAAAAGCCTCACTCATCGCATAGAGTGAGGCCAAAACACCTTGTCTATGAACCCTTCACGGGGAAGGACTAATCTACCTCTTGAACTATCAGCGTGATTTCGCCTTCATACTCCCCTTTAAGAACCTTCCACCAGGGAAGTTCATCCCTGCTATCCCAGTGGACTCTGAAATCCAGCCATTCGTAATGTCGCCCGGCATCTACATACTTGTATGTACCTGACACTTCCCCGCCTCTGATTTGAATATCGGATTTTAGGGGATTGCTCCACTCCGGATTACCAGGATCTTTGAATCCTGCAAGTACATTGCCTTCCTCATCCCTTAGAGTCAACCGAGGGAACTTATCGTCATTGGCAAAACCGAATTTCACACGGGTATTTGTCAATACCTCGAACCGAAGAGAAGCCATTCTCGTTGTACTTTGATCCCCTGGCTCCTTCATGGAGACGGATAACACGCTATCGCTCGTCAAACCTGCAATCTCGACATGGCCAGGAACGTCTACGGCAAGCTTTACCTTAGCGGTATCACGGGTGGCGGCCGTAGCGGTTGTCCCGAGAGCCAGCAACAACATCAATACCATAACCAAACTCTTTTTCATTTGAGTACTCCTTTCAAGCTTTTTTGTGCCCATTTCTAAACTGCCGAATTCCGTGCCAATAATATGAGCATCAACGCGACTCAAGCATCTGTCCAACGCACTAGACGAGCCATTCCCCCTTTATTCGGACTGCGCGATTTTGCCGAATATATGATAGCTAGTCCCGGTCAAATCTCAGTCAAACAGGACTCAAAAGGGAGTCAAAAGTTAATTTTATTGGCTTATTCCCCTTATTTGCCGCTGCGCGCTGCTCAGGGGTAATACAACGCAAGGCCTCACTCCATCGCAATAGAGTGAGGCCCTGCCTTCTGGATAGGAAGGTCTATTGACGCATATCCTCAATAGTCATTGTAATCGTACCTTTGTACTCTCCAGCTAACACTTCCCACCAAGGAAGATCATCCCAGTTACCGGCATCCTGACTCGTCGCTCCTGTGTTGTACCATCCAATACCTACATTGAGTTGTCCCACGTGCTTTCCGGGGGCGAATGTATATACGGCTCGTGCAGAGCTCGTACCAGGCTGGCCGGTTCGCGTCCAGGATGAAGTCGGATTAAAGGCTCCATTCCTAGGTCTCTGCAGTAGAATCGCAGTGTTCAGAGCCTCGGTTGCCGGGAACTTCCCGGTAAAGTCCTCTGACAAGGTGATCCTAATAGGCGTGTTGGTTCCAAATACAACGGGTCTGGTAATGTTATAGGCTTCGCCCATCGCTGCCGGCGAGTCTAGGTCAAAGAACATTGGCTCGGTGCTGAATTCAGCGACATAGACAAAGGAGAACACATCGATATCTACTTCGATTTCCCGAACACTCCAGTCTGATTCAAGGGAGTTGGGAAGCAATGGTGTAGTTGGATAATCATGCTCCTTTGCAGCAGCTAGAACGCTCAAGCTGAGGACGATCATTAACATCAACGCTAAGACTAAACTCTTTCTCACTGGAAATTCCTCCTTGCTCTTCTTGAGACTAGATTACACACATCTTTCACTGTGTCGGCCTCAGTTTTCGAGGCTAACACACTACGGGCTCACGATACCGAACTGTCCCTCCTTCGAGTTAAACCGAGCCCTTCTCTCAGATCGATGTTTCACGTATAGAGTAGCTAGTCCCGTTCAAAGACCAATTAGAAAGATATCAAACACCACTCAAGTTCTGGTTTCCCCGCTCACTTTCTCTCGAAGGAAATAGCCTGGGAGCACACATCGAGTAGAGCAAGGCTAGGTGGGCAGCCTTAGCCTTGTCCCTTCGCAATCGACAGCTCCTTTCGGCCCTGTCAGCCCAATAACGCTTCGGTTATTGTCCCCGCAGTCTTACCCTCCGGTCTGTTACCAGCCTTCTTTGGCTGGGGGTTCATAACTACTACGGACTCATCTGCCTCCTGCACCACTTCATCTTTCACTTGCGTTTCCGCTTGATCGGACTTACCCAGGGTGATACGGGTATCTCCCTGGGTAAGTCTGCCTTGGCTTGAATCCGACCGTTCAAACTCACTAGGTTATCCAGCTTTTGGGCTTTCCCATTTTTCGCAAGGTTATCCACCTAATGAGCCATATTCGGTTCGCTTTCGCTTCGTTCCACGCCACCCCTTCAGCTTCCTCTAGACCCTACCGCCACCGGTAACGTCTGCTTACGGGTTGTCTTCCCGCTGGTTAGGCGACAGGGCTTCTTTCAGCCCATCGGCGCAACAGACATGCCAGACACACAAAAAGGCGGCTGGATCAACCCAACCGCCTTCAAGTCTGTATACCTAGTCTGCCTTCTTAGTCACTGTGATAACAATGTCGTCAAAATAGTGGAGGTCAGAGGTGAATTTCCACCAGTCTTCATCGGCATTGGCTGCGTCAAACTCCGCCTGCAGCTCATAGTCAAACAGTCCATTTCCGTACTTGCCGTTGGGATGATAGTCCGTTGGAGTAACGAAGCTGCTAGCTTCACCGGCACCAAATCCGATAGACCAGTCATGACCACTTCGAGTTAGTTCATACTTAACAAAGGGATCCACCTCGTCATTATCGCTGGCTGCTGTACCGAAACCACCCGAGCTAATGGTCACATCCAGTTGAGTGTTGGTCTTAATCACAAGCCCCGTTGAGCCTCTACCGCCCTCGGGAATACTGGCACGCAAGAGAAGACCAGTGCTACCAAAGGCCACTTCGGCATAGGGCTCGAGGATCAACTGGACCCTGGTTTTCGCTTCGTCCAGGTTAGCAGCCACCGCAATGCCCACTGTACCTAGGACTAGAACCACGGCCAAGGATAGAATCATGAAGCGTCTTTTTCTCATCTGATATCCTCCTTTAGAAGTTAACTACCTTGAGAATAAACCCCTTCGGTCAAAGGCAACTAAGACAAATCTCCAAAATCACTCCAGAGCCGGAACATCGGATCGGTTACCAACACCCCCTATCTCCAGCGGCAGCTCTGTACTTAACACCTCGGTCCCGTTGCTTTCGATGACAATCCCCGCTGTATAGACTCCAGGAGCCAAATCCTCAATGGTGCCCGTGAGTTCTTGACTCTTCAGAGGGATAACCTTGTCCACCCCTTCCGGCAGAGTTAGCATGGCCCTACCGGCAAAAAGTCCCTCGGCATCGGTTAGCATAATGGAAGCGTGGGGAGTGAGAAAAACGTTGCCGCAGTTATACAGGTCAAGGGATAGGCTCAGCTCACCATCCGAGGGTACCGCAGCCAAGCTTCTTACCTCAGCATCAGGGGTTTGGACATCGCCTACCGTTACGCAGATAGGTACCGTCCTCTGACTTACCAACTGCCCATCTTCAGAAAGAGCCGAGAGGACAATGTCCCCATGGTAACTGGCGGATTCTGCGTCCCGAGGCGCGGCTATGGTCATAATCACCCGACTTCGCCCTCGACCAGAGAGTTCAAATTGGGACGGAGTTCGCAGTTGTATCCACTCCAGGGGAGAGTACATGTACTGCGGTTCGACTTCAGATCCAGACATAAATACATAGACGGTGTCGGAAACCTCACTCATTAACTGCAGAACCTCCGTCTTTTGCTGTCCAGGACGAAGTTGCAGTTCTAGCTCTGCCGGCTCCACTGAGAAGGCTCCCACTTCCGCAATGCTGGGGAAGTTGAAATCCCCTTCGGCAATTGTCACTGTTTGGGATTGGATGATTTGACCATGATCGCCATAACGCATGAACAGCCGTAATGTATAATCCCCCGGTGACAATCTCTTGGTGACCTCAGCAAAGTACTCCACCCTGCTTCCGGGATACATCCGCAGTGAATCGGAGTTAGAGTTTACATTAGCAATGCTCCTTAAGGGCAGCCTTGCCACCAGGCGACGCTCTGAGTCACGGATGGTCACCTCTCCCGACACCCGATAGTCCCAGGCCGACGTATTCGCCAGCGTAGCCTTTACCAAAGCTTCGTTGTTCTCGCCGGATACCAAGCCAAAGTCCTCTAGCTTAGCAGTTTGCCGCAGTCCCGGTCGGTCCACCCGAATATTGACCCGCACTGCATACCGGATCTTGAACACAATTCCCGTTTGCCCCTCCGGCGGCTCCGATTCCACCATCACGATCACAGTGTGGGAACCACCGGCGTCAAAGGGAACCTGAATCTTGCCCTTGACCGTCCTTTCCTGCCCCGGATACAGGGTAACCCTGGTCTCCTCCAAGGTGACCCATTTAACTACAGGAAAAGCATCTAAGTCCGGTTCTTGAAAGCTGAGACTGCCGGTGATCAGCTGCACCGGCTGATACAAGGACAAAGCAACGGTTTCCGGGGCACCGCTGGGAGTTAGAGTCAGTTCAAATTCTTGGGTATCCCCGGGTCGAGCACTGATGTCAACCACTAGGGGCCGCACCCCAACGGCCCCAGTGGTCTGAGCCCAGAGAAACACCGCGGCCGTCACCAGCAGTAACGAGACAGCCCGGATCTTGGTTCGCATCGGCAACCCTTCCTTTCTGGTTTGCAGAGTAATCCTAGGCACCATCGGCATCGATAAAGGTCACAGTGATGACATCCCGCCACTCCCCGGCAGGAACTAAATGGGCTTGCTCTAATAGGGCCTCAAGCTGGGCGGTGACCTTCAGCCAGTGCCACTCTGAGTACTCTGCGTACTCTCTGCTGCTGTTTCCCGAATATCGCCCCAAGGGGACTTTGCCTAGGAGTTTGCTATTTCCAGCCGGGAGTGTGACATCGTATCCAGTAGTCTCAAAAAGATAGTTAACCCAATTGTTCAGGACATCGTTAGTTGCCCGATCCCCTTTGAGCTGTCTGAACCCCTCCGAGCGGACTTCAGTGATCACCACCGGGACATTGGACTGCCACCAGATCATGGCATAGTCCTCATCCCGAGCCTTGCCATCGGTAGCCTTGGTGAAATCCAATTCTAGCCTTATCTCCTCGGGATTTCGCACTTGCATGAAACTCTTGATATTCAGATCAACGTTGATGCTTCTTTCTCCGGCCCAGACCCATCCGCTGAGGACCAGAACCAGCAGTAGGACTAGACCCGCTGTAATTCGTTTCATGTCGATACCTCCTCTACTCAGACTTTCCGAATTCGATAGGCTCTCTGCTGGGGAGCTCTGTGGTTTCCCGCGGGCCATTTCAGCTGAGTAACGGGAGTCAGCCGCCAGCTGAGCTCACCCATCATCCTTGGCTTGGCCTTCAGACGCTGTTGGATCCTTTGGACCACAGATCGAGCCACCTCTTCTCTAGGGTCTTCCAGCCAGACGGCAATCTGGTTAGATTCCCACTGGCAGACAACGTCCCCTCGGCCCAACACAGTATTGAGCACGGTCAAGAGAAACTGAGACTGGTCATAGGTGAAGGCTCCCGCGGGTCTGGTCATCTGGATCACCACCGGAGATGTGGTCAGTTCCCCTTGACGGCGCAAATCTAGCTCAACGATGGAATTAAAGATCTGGGGCTCGCAAACAAAGGAACCGGTCCCCGACGACTCCAACGATTCCTCTACCGGACTCAACTGTTTCATTTGGTTGTAAATCGCCTTGGTTTCCGGACTGACACTGAGTCCAAATTCATCATGGAGCATTTTTGCACACTGTTGATACTGCACCGCAGCTTCACTGTATCTGCCAGCCTGGATCAAGTACCGAAGAATTGCCTGATAGAGTTCTTCCCGGTAGGGATCCCGAGCTAATGCGTCTCGACAAAGTCTCACTGCAGAAGTATAGTCTTGCTTGTACTCGGCTAGTAACTGGGCAGCCAGCAAAGTGGTCTCGATGTATCGCTCCCGATAGTACTCTCTGGCCGCAGCCGCCCAATCCTCATAGAGATCCTCCGCAAGAAAATCGTCCCGATATAGTAGGAGAGCCTGCTGAAAATGGTGCCAGCTAGCGGCGGGATCGGTGGCCATCAATTCTCGGCCCTGGCGGTAGCTGCCGACAAACTCATCGATATCCACCCAAATGCGATCCCCCAGCTCAATCCAATAGAGGCCGTTGGAGTACTTGATGCAATCGTGGTCCTCGCCTAAGTAAGGTTTCAAACTGCGACGCAGGTAATAGATCGTTGTATGGAGATTGTGGAAGGCACTCTTGTCAGTCTCGGCCTCGGGCCACAGCAACTCAATCAATACATCCCGGGGAACCTTTTCCCCATGCTTTGAAACCAAGTATTTCAGTAAGGCGAGGGCCTTCTTGGACTTCCAACGGGCAACGGAGATGGGGTAATCCCCCATCTGCATGCGAAAATTACCCAACAAGGAGATCTGAAGCTTTTCCTTGGTATCCTGGGCGGCATTGCTGTTCGGTAAGCTTATTGAAGCATTCACTTTTGCTCACATCCTACCTCAAGAGTCCTTTGCTTCAACTCCAGTCCTTTTAATACCGATAGACAACACCCAATGAAATTCGCTCCTTGGATGTAGCGGGTTCATCCCAAGCCCCTTGGATGCCGAAGGCCGAGGATAGCATCAACCGTACTCCAATTTGATTATTTAACTCTCCCGCCAAATACTCACCCTGATACCATCCCTCAACTCCCTCGCCCTGGACTTTGACCAGCAATTGACCACACTCCACGACAGACAGTTCATTGTCCCTTAGGGACAACTGCAGCGGCAGGTAGGACAGTCCCAAGGATAGATGCTCACCGATAGTTGTCCTATCGGATAGTCCCACCCGCAGTACCGGTCCCTGATCCTGGAACCAACTCTCCTCGATGCTGCTGACTAAGCGCAGTCCCTCGGCTAGATACCAGCCTAAGGCCCCCTGGTAACTGAAGTTGTCACCAAAGAAGTCCACCGCCAGCTCCAGACAGTGGTTTCCCGGCAGATAATGGGTCAGGGATACTTGACCCCCCGATTGTTCGCCCGCGATGCCTAGGGAAAGAATCAGTTCTGAAGGGGTTCCTTCTACCTCTCCCTTGTCTGCCAGCAGACGCTGCAGAGCCTTGATGTCGCCAACACTGACAAAGGCGGCATCCTTGGGCAGCTGCTCGGGCATCAAGACCGTTGCCGTCAGATACATGGCGAAATATCGGCGCCACTGCTGGTGGGAAGCATCCCCCCGCTGTGAGACCAGGGCCAAAGGTTCTCCAAGCTCTGGGCCAATCCAGATGGTCGTCTGCGTATCGGCAATTTCACCCCTCTGACCAAGATAGCTCAGTTCAATGGCGGTCAACACTTGCTCCCGCTGCCAATCGATTTGCTGGGGCTGGAGGAGAATCTCCAGTCGCGACTGAACCCGCTCTTCTGCCCGCTCCTGCTGCAAATTGAGGTCCTCCAACCGCAGGCGCACCGGTTTGTCACCCACCGTCACTAACCAGGATTCCATCATCGTCTCTGCTGCTTGGTCTTCAACTCCCGTTTGCAGCTGGGCGACGAGACTAAGGGGGTATTTTTTCACTAACTCGACCACCTGGGGATCCGCGGAAAATCGCCATCTGGCCGGTTCTTCCAATTCCGATTCCGACACCTGCAAGAGACTATCTAGCACTTGACTGAATCGGGAGTTAATCTCGAGAAAGCTCAGGGAGTACACCACCATTGGCTCCTCTGCCGAAGCGATGTTGTACTCCCAGCCTGAAGCTACCAACTGCTGCGCTATCTTCGGGGTCCAAGCCATCGCCTGGGTATGGGAGTCTTCCGCTGCCCATCCCACACTGGAAAACAGGAGGAGCCAGATTCCCATCAAGGCCCAGGCCATTAGTTGTTTCCGCACGGGGAATCCCACCTTCACTGGATGACAGGGGTCACGAACATAAGTAACTCTTTGTCAGACTTTTGCGTGCTGTCGGTTCGAAACAGCCAGCGAATCAGGGGAATGTCGCCGAGAATCGGAACCTTGCGGCTGTAGCTGGAATCATCCTGTACCGTTAATCCCGCCAGCATTGCCGTTTGCCCACTCTTGAGGCGAATGGTGGTCTCGACGGAGTTCTGTTTCACCACCAGATCCGGTCTGGCTTGATTTACAAAGTGACTCACCTGCGGGGACAGCCGCAGGACAACTTCATCCTCGCCAACCACTGCCGCGGTGACATCGAGGGAAACGCCAACCTCAATCCGCTCCACCCTGTCGGTCACGGAATCTTCCGAACGAATCAGCAGAATCTGCTCTTCTCCAGAAAAAAGCGCTGCCGTCTCACCATCGGCCACCAGTACCTTGGGATCGGCATGGATTTCAGCCTCCCGCTGTTCCTGCAATAACTTCAGCCGAGTAAGCAAAGTGCCATAGACATCGGCATTGATGGTCAACAGGTTGCCGACACCATCGAACTCAAAGGAACGGGGTGGAAGATTGATATCGGCAAACTCCGTACCCTCGTCGGGAACGTACCGAAGCAAGGTATTCCCCAGCTCCCTAGCCGCCTGGGTGGACACCTCAGTGACCACCACCTTAACCTCCACCTGCTTGCTGGGTGTATCTAGCTGCCGGAGGAGCGTCTTAATCCGCTCTAGCTCCAGTGGCGGCGCAGTGATGGTTAACAGGTTACCATCGCCACCGGCGACATAGGTTCTCAGAAAGCTCGGCAGGACCGCCAGTACCTTGGCCGCATCGACATGCCGCAGGACATAGACTTCGCTTTCCACCAACTCACCGAAGGTGGTGCTGCGGGGATCCGGTAGTCCCACTAGATAGAAGTCATCGATCTTGCGATAGGTATAACCGCCACCGATAATGATCATCTTCAGGGCCTTCTCAAGGGGCACATCCACTAGGTCCGCGGTAATCACTCCGCCAACACTCTGGTCAGGAATGATGTTGACCCCAGTTTGCAGCGCCATCTCACTCAAGGCTTCCCGAATGTCTGTCTCAAAGAGCATCATGGTAACCGTCGGCTCCGGATCAACATCACTGGCCAAGCCTAGGCTCGTCCCTCCACAAAGGACCAGCACCCCTACTAACACCACCAACAGCACCTTAATCCTTTGGCTGTTCACAACAACCCCCCACTTTCCATAGTTATCGCTGATCTGGTTCATGAGCAATGATGGTATAGACCACCTTTCCGGTGTAAGTTGTGGCCGGTACATCCCAGGCGGCCAGCAACAAAAAGTCGATGTCGATGATGCTCTCTCCCGGTTCCATTTGAACAATCACCGGTTCATCCTCGGTTGAGAGGGGCCACCACTCGTCATCGCCTTCGGACCGGCGCCAGCGCAGATCCCAAACGGGTATTTCATACTCACCGTCAACACTGACCAGGGCATCGGACTCAAGGGAAACCATGACACTGTAACCAACGTTGCCTCTAGCAACTAACTTCAGGGCCTCGGGCTTGACGGCAAGAATTCCCTCGGTACCAGATTCCGTATCATCCACGGTCAGGACAAAGTCTCGGTCTTCGATGAGTAGCAGCCCGGTGTCGGTATCCAAGGTCACCCACATCGGCACCGTCACAATGATTTGAACAGTAGAGCTATCTAAGGTCCTGGCTCCAGCTACGGTTCCTGCCTGGCCAAGAAGACCAGCCAGAAGGACAAACAGGACCAACCTCCAGGAAAACCGTCTCTCCACCTTCACCCTCCCCATAACCAAGACTACGCGGCTGTAAAGACATATCTGTAAATATATATCTGGACTCTGCTGAGATATGACTAAAGGTCAGCAAAAATTTTCCAGTGGAATCCATGACTAGTGTTGGCTAATTTTGGACCAATATACACCTCCGACTGACAATTTTTGCAATTTTCGCTCTTTTTGACAGGAGAAATGGGCACAAACAAAAAAAGCCGCCCTCATCGGGCGGCCATCTCAGTAGATGTCCTCATCGGAATGTATTTATTGAAGCTGTGCTTTTATCATCTGGTGCTTTCCCGTCTTGCTCGGAGCTTAGAGGCTGTCGCCGAAGTCTTGCTTAAACTTCTCTACTAACCGCTGCTGCCAATCGCCAACGGGCTCTAGCTTACCGAAGAAGAATCGCAGGATGGTGGGCTCTTCTACAAACTTAAGGCCACCGATTAAGTGACGATTTTCATACAGCCAGCCTAGTCTATCGACGGCGTAATTGACTTGAGACAGGGTAAAGACCCGCCGAGGCATAGCCAGCCGGACCAATTCCATATCAGCAAAAACCTCATTACCCTCTTCATCCCGCTGCTCCGACAACGTTCCTCGTTCCATTCCCCGCACACCACTGACCAGGTACAGGGCAGCGGCCAGGGCACCGGCGGGGTACTGACTTTGGGGGATGTGATCCACAAAATCCATGGCATTGATGTGGCAGCCCAGTCCACCGGCAGGAGTTACCACCGGCACACCCTTCTTCAGCAGTTCCTCGGTCATATAAGCGATAAACTGCGGCCCCTGGTTAATCATCTCTTCATCCATGGTCTCCTCCAACCCGACGGTAATGGCACCGATTTCCCGCATGGACATTCCGCCATAGGTGAGAAAGCCTTCGTATAAAGTAACCAGTTCCCGCAACTTAATATATGCCTCTTCGTTATTGGTGCAGAGCCCTCCCCCCCGGGCACAGCCCAGTTTCCGGGCGGAGAAGTAAATGATATCAGTCAGCTCGGCCATCGCCCTGGTGATTTCCCGAATACTCATGGACCGACAACTTTCTTCCCGGGTCTTAATAAAGTAGAGATTGTCGGCCAGGAGACTGGCGTCCATCACCAATAGGATCCCCGCTTCCCGGCAGACTTCCGAAACTTCCCGGAGGTTCTGGAGGGAGAAGGGTTGGCCACCGATGAGGTTGGTCCCTGCCTCCATCCGCACGAAGGCAATCTGGTCACCGTAGTGGTCGATTGTTGCCTTCAGCTTGGCAATATCCATATTGCCCTTGAAGGGGTGATCGCTGTTGACCTTGAGACCTTCATCGATGATTAATTCCTCCACCCGTCCGCCATTTAAGGTAATGTGGGCCTTCGAGGTGGTAAAGTGATAGTTCATGGGCACTACCATTCCCGGACGGACAAAGGCCTGAGCCAGCAAGTTCTCGCAGGCTCTGCCCTGGTGAGCCGGGAGTACATACTTCATCCCAAAGATTTCTTCGATCTTCTCTTCAAACTCAGTATAGGTCTCTGAACCGGCGTAGCTGTCGTCCACGTCCATCATCGCTGCCAGTTGCTTGTCGCTCATGGCATTGACACCGCTGTCGGTCAGCATATCTAAGAAGATATCCCGGTTCCTCAGTAGAAAGGTGTTGTTCCCAGCTTCGGTAATAGCTTCCCAGCGCCTTTCGATGGGCGGAAGGTTCAATTTCT